>JBFIWG010000071.1:0-12187 GCA_041606495.1 Nocardioidaceae bacterium | reverse complement strand
CCGGCACATCGACGTCCCCTACGTCTGGGTACGCGGCAACCACGACTCCATGGTCACCGAGCGGGCCATGCGCCAGCTCGACAACGTGGTCGTGCTCGACGGCTCCGTGCGCACCGTCAAGGGGTTGCGGTTCCTCGGCGCCGGAGATCCCACGTTCACTCCCGACAAGAGCCTTGTTGAGGCCGGCCCGGAAGCGGTGGCGCACGTCGCCGAGGGCCTGGCGGCAACCGCGGAGGCCGACGGCGACGTGGACGTGGTGGTCTACCACGACCCGACCTCGTCCTCGGTCTTCGACGGCCACGCCTCGATGGTGCTCTCCGGCCACCTGCACTACCGCAAGGTCCGGCAGGGCGGCGGTGGCACCTGGCGGATGGTGCAGGGCTCGACGGGCGGCTCCGGCCTGCGGGCGCTCGAGCCGGAGGAGCCTGCGGCCATCCAGCTCTCCGTACTGTACGTCGACCGCGCCACGGGCGAGCTGCGCGCCTACGACGACATCCGGCTCGGCGGTCTCGGACTGGCCACCGCGCAGATCAACCGGCAGGTCGTCGATGCCACCGCCGAGGCGTCCGACGAGGTGCCACGGGCCGGGCAGCGCACCCGGGAGTAGCTGGTTCGCCCAGCAGGGAAGCAGCGGACACGGGCGCCCGGATAGTGTGACGGCGTCCCAGATCCCGCTCCCAGGAGGCATCCCATGCACGGCCGTGAGGTCTATGTCGTCGACGCGGTTCGCACCCCGGTCGGCCGGTTCGGCGGCGCCCTGGCCGGCGTACGTCCCGACGACCTCGGAGCGGTGGTGATCAAGGCGCTGCTGGACCGCAACCCGGCTCTGGATCCCGCCCGGATCGGTGAGGTCTACTTCGGTGCGGCGAACCAGTCCGGTGAGGACAACCGCAACGTGGCCCGCATGTCCGCGCTGCTCGCGGGGCTGCCAACGTCGGTCCCCGGCTCGACGCTGAACCGGTTGTGCGCCTCCGGCCTGGACGCGGTGGTCGGGGCCGCGCGGACCATCGCCGTCGGTGACGCCTCGATCATGGTCGCCGGCGGCGTGGAGTCGATGACCCGCGCACCCTGGGTGCTGCCCAAGCCGGCCAGGGGTTATCCGGCCGCGAACGCCGAACTGCACTCCACGACGCTCGGCTGGCGGATGGTCAACCCGGACATGCCCGAGCAGTGGACTCTCAGCCTGGGTGAGTGCACCGAGCTCCTGGGCGAGAAGTACGCCATCACCCGGGAGGCCGCCGACGAGTTCGCGGCACGAAGCCATCACCTGGCCGCCACCGCCTGGGCCGAAGGGGCCTACGACAGCGCGGTCGTGCAGGTACCGGGCGCCGAGATGGTGCGCGACGAGGGCATCCGCGACGGGGTCACCGTCGAGTCGCTGGCCGGCCTCAAGCCGGTCTTCCGCAAGGACGGGACGGTGACCGCGGGCAACGCCTCCCAGATCAGCGACGGCGCGGCGGCGCTGCTGCTCACTGACGCCGCAGGGCTCGAGGAGCTCGGTGCCGAACCACTCGCACGGGTCACCGCCACTGGCGTGGACGCCGTCGACCCGGACCTATTCGGCATCGGACCGGTCGAGGCAGTCCGACGTTCGCTCGACAAGGCCGGCCGCACCATGGCGGACGTGACCACCCTCGAGCTCAACGAGGCCTTCGCGGCGCAGTCGCTGGCCTGCCTCTCGGAGTGGCCGGACCTCGATCCCGCAGTCGTGAACCCGCACGGCGGTGCGATCGCGATCGGTCACCCCCTCGGCTGTTCGGGCGCGAGGCTCGCCGGCGCAGTGGCGCACCAGCTAGCCACGGCAGGGTCCGGTGTCGGCGTGGCTGCCCTCTGCATCGGCGTCGGCCAGGGCCTCGCGATCACCCTGGAGCGATAACGCGCACGGGGGTTTGCACGCGCCCCTCCGGGAGACAGACTGGCGACTGGAAGCCTGGTCGACGAGAGGAATCGAGGACGCAGTGTCTGTCACCGCCGAGCACGAGAAGAAGCTGATCGGGTCCCTGAGCACGGGGCTCTACATCGACGGGAAGTGGCGGGACTCAGGAAGCGGCGCGACTTTCGACGTCGAGGATCCCTCTAACGGCGAGGTGCTGACCTCCGTCGCCGACGCGACCCCTGCCGACGGCGCCGCCGCCTTGGAGGCCGCGGCCACCGCACAGGCATCCTGGGGCCGGACTCCCCCGCGCGAGCGCGCCGAGATCCTCCGACGTGCCTTCGAGACGGTGAGCAACCGGGCCGACGACTTCGCCCTGCTGATGACCCTGGAGATGGGCAAGCCGCTGGCCGAGGCACGAGGCGAGGTGGCGTACGGCGGTGAGTTCCTGCGCTGGTTCTCCGAGGAGGCAGCCCGGATCTCCGGCCGGTTCTCCGTCGCGCCGGACGGTAAGACCCGGGTCCTGGTGCACAAGCGACCGGTGGGTCCGTGCCTGTTCATCACCCCCTGGAACTTCCCGCTGGCGATGGCCACGCGGAAGATCGCGCCGGCGATCGCGGCGGGCTGCACGATGGTGATCAAGCCGGCCACGCTGACCCCGCTGACCACCCTGCTGCTGACCGACGTGCTCGAGGAGGCCGGGCTCCCGGCCGGAGTGCTCAACGTCATCCCGACCACTGACGCCGGCGGCGTGACCGGCCCGCTGCTCAAGGACTTCCGACTCCGGAAGCTCTCCTTCACCGGCTCCACCGAGGTCGGCCGGAGCCTCTTGCGCGACGCCGCCGACCAGGTGCTGCGGACGTCGATGGAGCTCGGCGGCAACGCACCGTTCCTGGTGTTCGAGGACGCGGACCTCGACGCCGCGGTCGAGGGGGCGATGCTGGCCAAGCTCCGCAACATGGGCGAGGCCTGCACCGCGGCCAACCGCTTCATCGTGCACGAGTCGGTGGCAGAGGAGTTCGCGACCAGGCTCGCCGACAAGATGGCCGTGCTACCGGTCAAGCGGGGGACCGAGGACGACGCCAAGATCGGCCCGCTCATCGACCAGGGCAGCCGGGAGAAGGTGCACGGGCTCGTCGAGGACGCGGTCTCAAAGGGCGCGTCGGTCCGGACCGGCGGCGAACCTGTCGCGGGCGCCGGCTACTTCTACCCGCCGACGGTGCTGACCGGGGTGACCGCTGACGCCCGCTTGCTGAAGGAGGAGGTGTTCGGGCCGGTCGCGCCGATCGTCACGTTCACCGACGAGGACGAGGCCGTGACGATGGCCAACGACACCGAGTTCGGTCTGGTGGCCTACGCCTTCACTCGGGACCTGAGCCGGTCGATCCGGCTGAGCGAGAACCTCGAGTCAGGCATGCTCGGCGTCAATGCCGGGGTGGTGTCCAACCCTGCTGCGCCGTTCGGTGGGGTCAAGCAGTCCGGGCTCGGCCGCGAGGGCGGCTTCGAGGGGATCGAGGAGTACCTCGAGACCAGGTACGCCGGGATCTCCGACCCCTACGCCTGAACCGCCTGAACAGCCCGGTCCACTGCATCCACGCTGAGCACCTGCTCGAGGACGAGCGATGCGCAGCCGACCACACCGGAGCGGTCGCCGTGGGTCGCCGGCAGGATCTCCAGCTCCCGGGTCGACAGTGCCGTGGCGTTGGCGTAGATGGTCTCGCGGACGCCCGCCACGAACGCGTCGTAGGCCTGAGCCATGTCGCCGCCCACGACCACCGCCTCCGGGTTCAGCAGGGTCACCGCACCGGCGAGCACCTCACCGAGACGACGCCCGCTCTCCCGGATCAGCAGGCGCGCCTCCGGGTCACCACTGAGGGCCAGCTCGACCAGGTCGCGGACGTGACCGACGTCGTGACCCTGCTCGCGCATGGTTCGAACCAGCGCCCAGCCACCTGCGACCGCCTCGAGACAGCCGACGTCACCACAACGGCAGACCAGACCATCGGCTGCCGGGGTCTTGGTGTGCCCGATCTCCCCCGCGGCTCCGAGGGCGCCGCGCTGCAGCACCCCGCCGGAGACGATGCCGGCACCGAGGCCGGTGGACGCCTTGACCATGAGCACGTCGCGGCAGCGTTCGAGATGGCCGCTCCGCTCGGAGAGCACCATCACGTTCACGTCGTTGTCGACGTACACCGGCACGTCACGCCCTTGGGTGAGGTACAGCGACAGCGCAACGCCGTCCCAGCCGACCATCAGCGGCGAGTCGAGGCTGGCGCCGCGTTCGGAGTCCACCGTGCCGGGGATGCTCGCACCGATCCCGCGGAGCTGGTCGTAGGTGCGCTCGGCCTGCTCCATGAGGCCGTTGAGCCGCTTGGCTACCTCAGGTAGCAGCACGCCGGGGGCCACCCCGGGCTCCTGGTCGACGTCCTCCGCGGCGAGCACCTCGCCGGCCAGGTCGCAGACGGCGAGCTGGGTCCGGCTCCGGCCGATCGCGGCGGCCATCACCACTCCGGCGGCTGGGTCGAAGCGCAGGCGCGCCGGCGGCCGTCCTCCGGTTGAGGGGCCCTCGTCGTTCTCGACGACGAGCCCGGTCTGCAGCAGGGCGGTGAGCCGAGCGGCGACGGCGGTGCGGGACAGCCCGGTCACCCGCATCAGGTCGCTGCGGGTGCCGACATGGCCGTCGCGGATGAGCGCGAACACCTCGCCGGCGCTCGCCGGGTGGGACGCGGGCCGGGACGGCGCGCGGCGCATTGAACCAACCAGGACGCCCATGGGCAAGACTCTACTTAAGTATTTCAAAGTACGGAAGTTATGCTTTCCAAAAGACCAAAGTCCCTCTACTCTCGTGCAGACGACATTCCTCACCTCCTCTGGAGCATCCAATGTCTGCCGCTAACTCCGTGGCACCCTGCGACTTCGTCGTGTTCGGCGGGACCGGCGACCTCGCCGTCCGCAAGCTGCTCCCCGCGCTGTACCTGCGCGACCGGGACCAGCAGCTGCCCGCGACCACCCGCATCATCGGCGCCTCCCGCGCCGGCCTCGACACCGACGGCTACCGCGACAAGATCCGCGGCGAGCTGCCCCGATTCGTGCCCGCCGACGAGCTCGACCCCGGCACCGTGGACCGGTTCCTGGACCGGCTCTCCTACCTCAGCATCGACGTCGACAACCCCGACGACTGGCCCGCCCTCGAGCAGCTGCTCGATGGCCCCCCGGACCGCGTCCGGGTGTTCTACCTGGCGCTGGCACCCAACCTGTTCGGCCCCATCAGCACCCGGCTTGCCGAGCACGGCCTGGTCAACGACTCCTCGCGGGTCGTCCTCGAGAAGCCGATCGGCCACGACCTGGCCTCGGCGTGCGAGGTGAACGACGCGGTCGGCGCGGTCTTCGACGAGTACCAGATCTTCCGGATCGACCACTACCTCGGCAAGGAGAGCGTCCAGAACCTCCTCGTCACCCGCTTCGCCAACACCTTCCTCGAGCCGTTGTGGAACAACAGCTGCATCGACCACGAGCAGATCACCGTGGCCGAGTCGCTCGGGGTCGGCGAGCGCGGCGGCTACTACGACGGCTCGGGTGCGCTGCGAGACATGGTGCAGAACCACCTGCTGCAGCTGCTCTGCCTGGTGGCGATGGAGCCGCCGACGTACGTCGACCGCGAGACCGTCCGCGACGAGAAGCTCAAGGTGCTGCAGGCCCTGCGGCCGATGACGCCCCCGGACGTGGGCCGGCTCACCGTCGCGGGTCAGTACGGCCCCGGCCTCGTCGACGGGGCCGTTGTCCCGTCGTACCACCAGGACGTGGAGGAGCCGGCCAGCCGCACCGAGAGCTTCGTCGCGATCAAGGCCGAGGTTCAGAACTGGCGCTGGGCCGGGGTGCCGTTCTACCTGCGCACCGGCAAGCGGATGGACCGCCGCTGCTCCGAGATAGTGATCGAGTTCAAGCCGGTCCCGCACCCGATGTTCCCCGGGAGCGAAGGCACGAACGAGCCGAACCGCCTGGTCATCCAGCTCCAGCCCGACGAGGGCATGCGGCTGCACATGACCGCGAAGGAGCCGGGCCCCGGCGGCATCCGGCTGCGTCCGGTGTCGCTGAACCTCAACTACGAGCAGACCTTCCAGCGTCGCTCCCCCGACGCGTACGAGCGTTTGCTGATGGACGTGGTCCGCGGCAACCCGACGCTGTTCATGCGGCGCGACGAGGTCGAGGCCGCCTGGGCCTGGGTCGAGCCGATCCTGACCACCTGGGCGCACGCCGACCACGGTCCGCGCCGCTACCCCGCAGGCACAAGCGGTCCCACGGCCGCGACCACTCTCATCGAGCGCGACGGACGCGCCTGGTACGAAGGCGGCATCTGATGAGCACACCAGCCCTCCACCCGGTCATCGCCGAGGTCACCGCACGGATCACCGCCCGCAGCCGGACCGAGCGCGAGGCCTACCTGGCCCGGATCCGCGGAGCCGCCGAGCGCGGCCCCGCCCGAGGCCGGCTGGCCTGCGCGAACCTGGCGCACGGCTTCGCGGCCTCGAGCCCGGCCGACAAGGCCGCCCTCCGCGGCAAGATCAAGCCGAACGTCGCCATCGTGTCGGCCTACAACGACATGCTCTCGGCGCACCAGCCGTTCGAGACCTACCCCGCCCAGCTGAAGAAGGCGGTGATGCAGGCCGGCGGTCTCGCGCAGTTCGCCGGTGGCGTGCCGGCCATGTGCGACGGGATCACCCAGGGCCGCGACGGCATGCAGCTTTCACTGTTCAGCCGCGACGTGATCGCGATGTCCACTGCCATCGCGCTCTCCCACGACATGTTCGACGCCGCACTGATGCTCGGCGTCTGCGACAAGATCGTGCCCGGCCTGCTGATCGGGGCGTTGAGCTTCGGACACCTGCCGACGATCTTCGTACCCGCGGGGCCGATGACCTCGGGCCTGCCCAACGGGGAGAAGGCCCGCGTGCGTCAGCTGTACGCCGAGGGCAAGGTGGACCGGGCTGCGCTGCTCGACGCCGAGGCCGCGTCGTACCACTCGGCCGGCACCTGCACCTTCTTCGGCACCGCGAACTCAAACCAGCTGCTGATGGAGGTCATGGGCCTTCACCTGCCCGGCTCGAGCTTCGTGAACCCGGGCACGCCGCTGCGTGAGGCGCTCACCGCCGAGGCGGGGCGCCGGGTCACCGGCCTGACCGCGTTCGGCGACGAGTTCACGCCCGTCGGCGAGGTCGTGGACGAGAAGGCGATCGTCAACGGCTGCGTGGCGCTGCTCGCGACCGGTGGGTCGACCAACCACTCGATGCACCTGGTCGCCATCGCCCGGGCCGCAGGCATCACGCTGACCTGGGACGACCTCTCCGAGCTGTCGTCGGCGGTGCCGCTGCTCGCCCGGATCTACCCCAACGGCTCGGCGGACGTGAACCACTTCCACGCCGCGGGTGGACTCGCCTTCACCATCCACACCCTGCTCAAGGCCGGTCTGCTGCACGGCGACGTGCGCACGGTTCTCGGCAATGGCCTTTGGCGCTACACCAACGAGGCGCGTCTCGACGGCACCTCCGTCGTGTGGGAGGAGGGGCCGAAGTCCAGCCACGACACCGACGTGCTGCGCGGCGTCGACGAGCCGTTCGCCAAGGACGGTGGCCTGCGGATGCTCGAGGGCAACCTCGGACGCAGCGTGATCAAGGTGTCCGCGGTGAAGGACGAGCACCGCATCGTCACCGCGCCCGCCCGGGTCTTCGACGACCAGGCCGACTTCCTGGCCACCTTCGAGGCCGGGGAGCTCGACGGTGACCTCGTCGCCGTGCTTCGCTACCAGGGCCCGGCTGCGAACGGCATGCCCGAGCTGCACAAGCTGACGCCCGCCCTCGGGGTGCTCCAGGACCGCGGCCACCGCGTCGCCCTCGTCACCGACGGCCGGATGTCCGGGGCGTCCGGCAAGGTCCCCGCGGCCATCCACCTCACTCCCGAGGCCGCCGCCGGCGGGGCGATCGCCAAGGTGCGCGACGGCGACCTCGTCACCGTCGACGCCGCCAGCGGCCAGCTGGAGCTGCACGTGTCCGACGACGAGCTCGCCCGGCGGGAGGGCACCGGCCGATCCCTGACCGACAGCGAGTGGACCGGCACCGGCCGCGACCTGTTCGCCAGCTTCCGCGCTGCGGTCGGGCCCGCCGACCAGGGCGCCAGCGTCTTCCCGTCCGCCCTCGCCCCGATCCAGGAGCCCGCCCGTGTCTGAGTCCCCCACCACCTCGCTGATCGACCTCGTCCCGGTGATCCCGGTCGTCGTGGTCGACGACCTCGACCACGCCGTACCGGTGGCCGAGGCACTCGTCGCCGGCGGCGTACCGGTGATCGAGCTGACCCTGCGGACCCCGGTCGCGCTGGAGGCGATCCACCGGATCTCCCAGGAAGTGCCCGAGATCCTCGTCGGTGCCGGCACCATCGTCGAGCCGCACCAGGCCAAGGAGGCGGCAGCGGCCGGCGCCCAGTTCCTGGTCTCGCCGGGGAGCACGCCATCCCTGCTCGACGCCATGAACGACTCCGGCCTGCCGCACCTGCCCGGGGTCGCCACGGTCTCGGAGATGCTCACCCTCCTCGAGCAGGGCTACCGGGAGATGAAGTTCTTCCCGGCGGAGGCATCGGGCGGTGCGGCGTTCCTGAAGGCCGTGGCATCTCCGCTGCCTGCGGCCAGGTTCTGCCCGACGGGCGGGATCTCCACCGGCAACGCACGCGACTACCTGAGCCTCGGCAACGTCGGCTGTGTGGGCGGCTCTTGGCTGACACCCCCCGACGTCCTCGCGGCCGGGGACTGGGGGCGGGTCACCGAGCTCGCCCTGGCCACCAGCGGCCTCTGAGGGGTCTGCCTATCCTCGACGGGTGACCACCTGGAAGCCCGAGGCGACCGTGCTGCTCGACGGCGGCATGTCCAACGCGCTCGAGGAGCGCGGGCATGACCTGAGCGGACAGCTGTGGACCGCAGCCCTGCTCCGCGACCGGCCCGAGGAGATCGCCGCCGTGCACCGCGCCTACTTCGCCGCCGGGGCGATGGTGGCGACGACCGCGAGCTACCAGGCCAGCCTGCCCGGCCTGGTGGCCGCGGGGCTCGGGCCTCGCGAGGCCGAGGACGTGATCCGGCGCAGCATCTCGGTCGCCCGCGAGGTCCGCGACGAGCTGGCCGGCGACGGGACCAAGCGCTGGGTCGCCGCGTCGGTCGGTCCGTACGGCGCGGTCCTGGCCGACGGCTCCGAGTACCGCGGCCGCTACGGACTCTCCCCCGGACAGCTGCGCGACTTCCACCTCCCCCGGCTCGAGCTGCTCGCCTCGGCCGGCCCGGACCTGTTCGCCGTCGAGACGATCCCCGACCTCGACGAGGCCGAGGTGCTGGTCGGCCTGCTAGACGAGATCGGGCTGCCGGCCTGGTTGTCCTACTCCACCGCCGGGCACCGGACCCGGGCCGGGCAGCCCCTGGAGGACGCCTTCGCGCTGGCCGCGGACAGCGACGCCGTGGTCGCCACGGGCGTGAACTGCTGCGCACCGGAGGACGTCGCCGACGCCGTGCGTCTGGCCATCGGGGTCTCCGGCAAGCCGGCCGTGGCGTACCCGAACAGCGGCGAGGGCTGGGACAGTCGCACGCACAGCTGGAGCGGCGACACCTCGTACGACGTGGCACTGGCCCCGGTCTGGGTCGAGGGCGGAGCGAGGTTCGTCGGCGGCTGCTGTCGCGTCGGCCCCCGCGACATCGCCGCCCTGTCCGTCGTACTCGAGGGCGGAGCGTGACCTAGCGGGTCCGCCACCGATGACCACAACAGGTCACCCTGACCCGTCGCGACACAACGAGCCCGCCAGCCACGACCACAACAGGTCACCCTGACCCGTCGCGACACAACGAGCCCGCCAGCCACGACCACAACGGGTCACCCTGACCCGTCACGACACGACCGGGCCGCCAGCCACGACACAACAGGTCAGCCTGACCCGCGGCGACACAGCCGGTACCACCGGCGGGCGCACGGCCACCGTCGACCACACCGGGTCACTCTGACCCGATACGACACAACGAGCCCGCCAGCCACGACCACAACAGGTCACCCTGACCCGTCGCGGCGGGCCCTCAGCCGCCCAGCGCCGCGGAAACGACGCTCCGCGCCTCCTCCTGGACCTCGGCCAGGTGATCGGGGCCCTTGAAGGACTCGGCGTAGATCTTGTACACGTCCTCGGTGCCCGACGGTCGTGCCGCGAACCAGGCACTCTCCGTGGTGACCTTCAGGCCCCCGATCTTGGCGCCGTTGCCGGGCGCCTCGGTCAGCCGAGCGGTGATCGGCTCGCCGGCGAGCGTCTCCGCGGTGACGTCGGAGGGCGACAGGGCGCCGAGCTTGGCCTTCTGCTCACGCGAGGCCGGCGCGTCCACGCGGGCATAGGCGGGGTCGCCGTACTCGCCGGCAAGCTCGGCGTAGTGCTGGCTCGGGGTCTTCCCAGTCGCTGCGAGGATCTCGGAGGCGAGCAGAGCCAGGATGATGCCGTCCTTGTCGGTGGTCCACACCGAACCGTCCTTGCGCAGGAACGAAGCGCCCGCCGACTCCTCACCCCCGAACGCGATCGAGCCGTCGAGCAGGCCGGGCACGAACCACTTGAAGCCGACCGGAACCTCGGTGAGGGTACGGCCGACGTCCGCCGCGACGCGGTCGATCATCGAGGAGGACACCAGCGTCTTCCCGATCGCAGCAGAGGCCGGCCAGTCGGGCCGTCCACCGCCGTAGAGGTACCTGATCGCCACCGCCAGGTAGTGGTTCGGGTTCATCAGGCCGGCGTCCGGGGTGACGATCCCGTGGCGGTCTGCGTCGGCGTCGTTGCCGGTCGAGATGTCGTAGTCGGCACGCCGCTCGATCAGCGAGGCCATCGCAGAGGGAGACGAGCAGTCCATCCGGATCTTGCCGTCCCAGTCCAGCGTCATGAACCGCCAGGTCGGGTCCACCAGCGGGTTGACCACGGTGAGCTCGAGGCGGTGCCGTTCGGCGATCTCGCCCCAGTAGGCGACGCTGGCACCACCGAGGGGGTCAGCCCCGATCCGGACCCCGGCCTCGCGGATCCGGTCCAGGTCGAGCACAGAGGGGAGGTCGTCGACATAGCTGCCGAGGAAGTCGTAGCCGGAGGCCGCGGCGCGAGCGCGAGCGAACGGGACGCGACGGACGCCCTCCATCGAGGCCTCGATGAAGGCGTTGGCCCGTTCTGCGATCACCGATGTCGCGTCGGTGTCCGCGGGGCCACCGTTAGGTGGGTTGTACTTGAAGCCACCGTCAGCGGGCGGGTTGTGCGAGGGGGTGACCACGATCCCGTCGGCCAGCCCGGTCCTTCCCTTGCCCCGGTTGGCGGCGAGGATCGCGTGGGATACGGCGGGGGTCGGCGTGAAGCCGTCGCGGTCGTCGACCAGCACGGTCACGTCGTTGGCGGCGAGCACCTCCAGGGCCGTGGCCCAGGCCGGTTCGGACAGCCCGTGGGTGTCGCGACCGAGGAACAGCGGGCCGTCGTACCCCTGCTCCCTGCGGTAGTCGCAGATGGCCTGGGTCGTGGCCAGGATGTGTGCCTCGTTGAACGCGTTGCGAAGGCTGCTGCCGCGGTGGCCGGAGGTTCCGAAGGCGACGCGCTGGTCTGGATCGGCCGGGTCCGGCTCGCCGGTGTAGTAGCTGGTGACCAGATGGGCCACGTCGACGAGGTCGGACGGCTGGGCGACGGTGCCTGCGCGAGCATCAGTCATGCTGGCATCGTACTCAGGCCGGCTCCGCTCAGCTGGCCTCGCGCTGCACGCTCCCCTGGACCGGGAACTTCACGACGTAGCGGCTCGACGATGCGGGAATGCGAGCCGGGTGGTTGTACGGCGCCAGCAGGGCGTTGAGCCCACCGAGGCGGATCCTGCGCTCGTAGTCACGCTGCAGGTTGAACTGGACGGAACGATCCATGACGCGGGCCTTTCTCGCGCCGGAACGGTCGTGTCGCAGCCCCTACTGCTTCACGTCGTGCCGGTCGACTTCCACGTGGAAACGCCCACCCCGGAGCCCGATCTCCTCGACCACCCAACACCAGCAGATTAACCGGACGAAACGGACAAACGAAGGGGTTTCTACCTCATCTGTCGTTTCTTTACGTTGAGCATCCAGCTTTTTACCGAACGTCCCCCACGTCCCGTCATCCGGGCGCCGGTTTCCGGTTCCGACGCCTTGTGACTAGAGTCACGAATGACATGTGGCTCTCGTCTGCGACGTGAACTGCGACCTTTACTACGGATCGTCCGGCACGTACCTGCCGGTGAAGGGATTGAATTCGCATGGCATCAGT
>JBFIWG010000070.1:0-12261 GCA_041606495.1 Nocardioidaceae bacterium | reverse complement strand
GCTCGGCATGGGAGTCGACCATGACCTCGGCTTCCCGGCGTACTTCGGGCAGGTCCCCCCACCCCAGGGGGAGACCGAGAAGGCGGCCGACACCATCGGCCAGGGCAAGGTGCTGGCCAGCCCGCTCACCATGGCCACCGTTGCCGCATCGGTGTCGGCAGGGCGGGCGGTGCTTCCGGTGCTCCTGCCCGATCACCAGGTGACGCAGAAGTCGGTCGGTGAACCGCTCGAGGCGTCAGAAGCCGAGGCTTTGCAGGCCATGATGCGGGCCGTGGTCACCCGAGGCTCGGCCGGCTTCCTGGCCGATCTGCCCGGGAACATCGGTGCAAAGACCGGCACGGCGGAGTACGGCGAGCCCGCAGCGAACGGTTCGCTGCGCACCCACGCCTGGATGATCGCCACCCGCGGCGACCTCGCCGTCGCCGTGTTCGTCGAAGCAGGCGAATCGGGTTCCCGTACCGCCGGCCCGGTCCTCGAGCGGTTCCTCGACTGACGGACCAGGGCACAAACCGAGCAGCCGGAGCGGGTCCGCCCAGATATCGGCGCCACCGGCGCGACCTCCGGCAGGATGGGTGCGTGACCGCTCGTCCGCAAGTGCGCGTCCCCGCCGACAACCTCGTGTGGCTGCGCCGCGCCCGCGACCATGCCGACCGGCACTACGCCGAGCCTCTCGTGCTCGAGGATCTCGCGTCGGTGGCCGGCATGAGCAAGTACCACTTCCACCGGATGTTCACCGCCACCTACCGGACGACGCCCGCGGCCTACGTCTCCAACAGACGCGTCGAGCGCGCCCAGGACCTCCTGCGAACGTCGAACCTCACCGTGACGGAGGTGTGCACCGCCGTAGGGTTCAGCAGCCTGGGCTCGTTCAGCAGTCGGTTCCGCGACCTGGTCGGCGAGACGCCGAGCGCGTTTCAGGCGCGCTACGCCGCCACCGGCGCCCCCCGCATCCCGGGCTGCTGGGTGTTCATGGCCGGGCTCGCCGAACGCCGCACCGACTCCGCCACCCGAACAGCAAGCCAGGAGAAGCCGAGTCGGCCCGCTCCCTCCTAGGCTCCTGCCCATGATCACTAACGTCTCTCTTGTCAGCGTCTGGGTGAAGGACATCGACGAGTCCCTCGCCTTCTACACCGACCTCCTGGGCTTCGAGCCCGGGGACGACATCCGCATGGGTGCGGACTTCCGTTGGTGCACGGTTTTCCACCCCAAGCAGCCAGAGCTGCACCTGCACCTGACCACCCCGAGCAGGCCACTCTCCGACGACCTGATCGCGGCCATGCAACGAGCGCAGGCCGAGGGCGGACTGCCCGGCGTCGGCCTGCACGTCGACGACTGCCGCGCGACCTACGAGGACCTCAGGGCCAAGGGCGTGGAGTTCCTGCAGGAGCCCGAGGAGCGGCCGTACGGCGTCGAGGCGCTCATGCGTGACAACTCCGGGAACTGGATGGTGCTCGTTGAGCCGCGGGCGTACACCCCCGAGGACTTCGAAGGTGTCGACTTCTCAAGCTGACCGGCGCCAGCGCGGGAGGGGCCCCGAAGAACAAAGCAGGAACCCCGCCCCGGCGGTGGTGTCACCGCTGGTGGGACGGGGTCCTCGAGTGGTGGAGCTGAGGGGATTCGAACCCCTGACCTTCTCATTGCGAACGAGACGCGCTACCAACTGCGCCACAGCCCCGGTGCGACGGGCGAAACCCGCGCGAGCAGAAAAGATATCACCTCGGTTTGCTGCGTACGAATCGGTCAGGAACCGACAGCGCGCTGCTCATCCTGGGTTGCCGACGCGGCCTCCTGCGCGGCGGTTGCATCCTCCACCAGCTTGGAGTCTGCGGCGTTGCGACCGGACGACCAGGTGCCCGGCTCGGACAGGTCGATCGTGCGCACGGTGCGCGCGGCGCGAGGCTTGTTGACGTACGTCGGGAGGGTGACCGGCAGAGGGTCCCAGAGGGAGCCCCCGTCGACGGTCGCGACGCTCACCGCGACGGTCTCCACGGCTGCCGCCCGAGCTGCAGCCTCATCGGCCTCTTCGGCACTGGCCGCGGCCAGGGCTGCGTTCACCGCTGCCACCGAGATGGTGACGGTGTCCTCGTCGGCCGAGACCTCTTCGAAGCCCTGGGCGTTCCGGGCCACCACGGTGGTCGGCGTGCCGTAGGGGGCGTCGACACGGATTGCGCGGCGCGGTGCGACGTCCGCTGCGGACTTCTCGGCGCTCGCGTCCGGAGCGACGTCGGGGGTCCACGACGACTCGATCTCGCGGCGGACCTGGCGACGGCACAGGACGAGGTAGACCAGGGTGAGCGACACCGGGATGGCCACCGACCACCACGGCACCAGCCCGAAGCCGGCCACAGCAACGACGGCGACGTCGACGACCAGCAGGAACATGAGGATGTGCCGGCGACGACGAGCGGCGGCACGGGCCGCTGCGCGACGGGCCTGCGCCCGACGTACCGACGACGGCCGGGCCGTTGCCACGGGCTGCTCCCGCCGGTCGGCAGGGGCGGGCACGATCATCCGGGTCGCCTCGGCGGGACGCGGAGGCGTCACCACGAGTCGGGCGTCGCGGCGGCTGACCGGCTCGCGGCGGGCCAGCACCCGCATCGCGTTCGAAAAGCGGTCGATAGAACGCGTGCGCGCCATTTCGTCATGGTGCTTCAGCGCCTTCGGAATCAGATAGACAGCCCACGCGAGGGCGAGCAACACGAAAATGATTCCTGACAAGTCCACGGACAAAACGATAAAAGCGTTCTCGGTAAACGCCCCGTAGGTAGGGCGGTGTGTCGCAAGAGAACTCGTGTGACTGGTGTTATTCAGTCGCCGCTGTGGTCGTCGCGTTCCTGCCAGCGCCGGAGGAGCCCGCCCGGACATTCCTCGACCGTGATCGCAAACAGCCGGTGGTCGCGCCAGTCACCGTCGATGTGTAGATATCGGCGGGCATAACCGAATTCGGTGAAGCCGAGCTTTTCGACCACCCGGAGGCTGGCCTGGTTCTCCGGCCGGATGGCGACCTCGATCCGGTGCAGCCCCATCTCTAACAGGCAGTAGTCGGCGGCCATCGCCACTGCGGTCGGGATGATGCCCCGGCCTGCGTAGCCGTGGTCGATCCAGTAGCCGATCTGACCCCAGCAGGCAGATCCGCCGACGATGTTGCTGACCGTGAGCTGGCCGACGAACTCGTCGTCGTAGGTGACCGCGAACGGAAGCGCACGCCCTTTGCGGGCCTGTTGACGCAGGTCGCGGACCAGCGCCCGGAAGGTCTTCGGTGCGGACCGGTCCCCGGCCGGCACGGTCGCCTCCCAAGGCTTGAGCCACTCGACGTTGCGGTTGCGGATCTCCCGCCACGCGCGGGCGTCGGCCATCGCGAGCGGGCGCAGTCCGACCCGGCCGGACTGCAGCTCCACGGGCCACGGCCGGCTCAGTGGTCGCTCCCGCTGATCTGCTGGACGGCATGCACGAGCAGGGGTACGACGACCGCCAGCCCGTCCTTCACCCCGCCCCTGGACCCGGGCAGGTTGACTATCAGGCAGCTCCCGGCCACGCCGGAGAGTCCGCGCGACAACGCAGCGGTGGGGATCCCGTTCGCGGTGCCGTAGGACCGGATCGCGTCTGCAATCCCGGGAACCTCCCGGTCCAGGAACGGCTGGGTCATCTCCGGGGTGAGGTCTGTCGGGGTGAGGCCGGTGCCGCCGGTGGTGAGGACCGCGCGAGCACCGGATGCCAAGGCCTGCTCGATGGCGTCCGCGACGGGCTGGCCGTCGGGGACCACGACCGGTCCGGTGACGTCGAAGCCGAGGTCGGTCAACGCCTTCACGATCAGCGGGCCGCCGGTGTCCTCGTACACCCCGGCGGCAGCCCGGTTCGAGGCGGTGATGACGGTCGCCCTCATGGCGTCGCGTCGGTCGGGCGGGACCAGTCCCCGCTCTTCCCGCCGGTCTTCGACTCCACCCTGATGTCGGTGATGACCGCGCCCTTGTCGACTGCCTTGACCATGTCCACGACGGTCAGCGCCGCCACTGAGACCGACGTCAGCGCCTCCATCTCGACACCGGTCCGGTCGGCGGTGCGCACGGTGGCGGTGATCTCGACAGCGTCGTCGGCGACGGTCAGGTCCACGTTGACGCCGGAGATCGCGAGCGGGTGGCACAACGGGACGAGGTCCGGCGTGCGCTTGGCCGCCATGATCCCCGCGACCCGGGCCACGCCGAGCGCGTCGCCCTTGGGAACACCCTCGCCGCGCAGCAGGTTCACCACCTCGGGCGAGACGAGGACCCTGCCGGAGGCGACCGCCTGGCGAGCGGTCACGTCCTTGGCCGAGACGTCGACCATCCGGGCCGCGCCCGTCTCGTCGACGTGGGTCAGCCGCGGGCCCTGGTCCGGCGTACCGGAGGTGTCGCCCATCCTCAGAAGTCCCGGTCCAGGACGAGCACCTGTACCTGGCCACCCGGCTCGACCGAGGTCACGTCCTCGGGTACGACGATCAGCGCGTTCGCCTCGGACAGGTCACCGACCAGGTGTGACCCGTGGCCGCCGATCGGCGTCACGTGGGCACCCATGGCGTCGACCTCGAAGAAGCCGCGGACGTACTGCCGCTTGCCGGGCGCGCTCGAGAAGCCGTGCGTGGAGAGCGCCCGCACCATCGGACGGCGGTAGGGCAGCCGGCCCATCATCCGCCGGATCGCCGGCACCACGAAGACCTCGAAGGAGACGTAGGACGAGACCGGGTTGCCCGGAAGGGTGAAGATCGGCGTGGAGTCCTCTCCCACGACCCCGAAGCCCTGGGGCTTGCCCGGCTGCATGGCCACCTCACCGAAGTGAACGGTGCCGAGCTCGCCGAGGGCCTCCTTGACCACGTCGTACTGTCCCTTGCTCACGCCGCCGCTGGTGACAACCATGTCCGCGCGCACCAGCTGGTCGCTGAGGGTGTCCCTGAACTCCTGCGGGTCGTCGGAGACGATCCCGACCCGGTAGGCGATCGCGCCGGCGGTGCGGGCGGCGGCCGCGAGCATGTAGGAGTTGGCGTCGTAGACCGAGTCGTGGCTCAGGGCGGTGCCCGGCTCGCGCAGCTCGGATCCCGTGGAGATGATCACCAGGCGAGGCCGCGGACGCGAGCGCACCTGGGAGCGACCGACCGAGGCGAGCAGACCGAGCTGCCGTGGCCCGAGCAGGCTGCCGTCCTCCAGCAGCACGTCACCGGACTCCACGTCCTCGCCGCGCAGCCGGATGTGCTGGCCGCGGGTCGGTGCCTGGGTGATCCGCACCGCGGCGACGCCGCCGTCGGTCCACTCCACCGGCACCACGGCATCCGCGCCCTGTGGGATCGGCGCGCCGGTCATGATCCGGATCGACGTACCGGGCGAGAGCGCGAAGAGCTTGGTCTGGCCGGCCGCCATCTCCCCCACGACGGGGAGGTGCACCGGGTGGTCCGGGGTCGCGGTGGCCACGTCGTCGAAGCAGACGGCGTACCCGTCCATCGCGGAGTTGTCGAACGCGGGCAGGTCCATCGGTGAAGAGATGTCCTCGCACACCGGGAGGCCGAGCGCTTCGAGCAGAGGCTGGTCGTACGGCTGGAGCGGGGTGAGCGCCGCCAGGATCCGCTCGACGTGCTCGTCGACCGAGCTCGGTTGCCCGTCGGGCGAAGGGAAGGCAGACATGCTGGAAACCCTAGCGCCCGCCGATGGTCGTCCCGGCCTCGATGCGACCCGGCGCGCCCTCCTCGGTCACGACGGCGTCGCCGAGGACCCTGACGTCAGCACCGAAGGTCCAGTCCCCGTGCACCTTGAACGAAGTGGCCTCCTGGAGCGACGGCACGCCCTGGGGGAACCGCTCGTCGAACTGACCCACGAGCTTGTAGTACTTGGAGTCGAGGTCGACGAACGGGACGGCCTCCGGCCGGAGCTCCATCACGTAGTCATCGGTCAGGTCGTAGCAGTCCGAGCGCAGCACCAACAGGTCGTTGGTCGTCTTCACGGGCACGAACCGGTCGCGTCCGACCTCGATGGTGGTGGCGCCGTCGAACACCTCGATGGCCGCTCCCATCGCGGTCTCGATCTGGATCACCTCGGGGCTGCTCGAGTCGGCCGGGTCGACGGTCTTGGTGTTCTTGATCATGGCCAGGCCCAGGATGCCGTCGCGCCGGTCGAGCTCGTCGCGCATCGCGACCAGGTTGAACCACAGGTTGTTGGTGCTGGCGTACTTGTGCCGGGACAGGTCCGCCAACGCGTCCTTGTCCTCGTCGAGCGTCTGGGCGGTCTCCCGCAGCACGATCCGGCCGTCGCTCCTGCGGCGCGCGAAGTGGCCACCCTTGCGGTCGGACGGGGTACGACGGACCGCCTCGATCGCGAACGGCGCCCCGGACTCCGCGAACCAGCCGGCCACCCGTGCGTCCGGCACGGCACCGAGGTTGTCGGAGTTGGACACGAACACCTGCGTGTAGCCGGCCCCGATCAGGCGGTCGATCAGGCCGGTGCCACGCATGGCCGTGTAGATGTCGCCGTGGCCGGGCGGGCACCACTCCAGGGACGGGTCCGCCTCCCAGGTGACTGGGGTCAGGTCGTCGGAGCGCAGCTTCGGCTCCTTGTTCTGCAGGAACTCCAGCGGTAGCCCGTCCACCGGCAGGTCGGTGTAGCCCGCGAGCGCATCCAGGGTGTCCTGCGAGGTCCGGAAGCTGTTCATGAAGATGAGCGGGAGCGGCGCGTCGTACTCCTTGCGGAGGGCGAGCACCTGGCGGGCGATCACGTCGAGGAAGGTGAGCCCCTCGTGGACCTCGAGCAGCGACTTGGCCCGGTCCATGCCCATCGAGGTACCCAGGCCGCCGTTGAGCTTGACCACCACCGTCTTGGCGATCGCGCCGGCGGCAGCGTCCTCGGGAACGTCGAGGTCGCCGAGACGCTCCATGTCGATCGGCTCGATGGTCGACTCCGGCACCATGCCGGTCTCGCCGGCCTCGACCAACCGGTAGTAGTGGGCGAAGACGTCGATGGCGACCGGGTCGACCCCGGCCTCGGACATCTTCCTGCGTGCCTGCTTGAGTCCCTCGTCGCTCATGACCACGATCGTAGAGTCTGCGTCCAGCCGCCTCATGCCCGCTCGTGAGCAACGGAAGGTTTCAGCGCCGAAGAACCGTCCGTTGCTCACATCCGGGGCTGCTCTCAGCCGGCAAGCTCCCGCTCGTGCTGCTCGTAGACCGCGATCTCCCAGGCCCGGTGCTCCAGCCGCTCGTCGAGAGACAACTCCCGGCCGCTCCCGAAGGGCGGCTCGAGCGTCCAGGCCCGCTCTGACTCGGAAAGCCACGCGGCGCGATCGCGGGTTGCCTGCATCCGGCGCACCATCAGCCGCCGGTCGGCAAGGTCGGGTCCGGTGATCGTGAAGTACTCCAACCCGGCACGGCGGAAACGGTCAGAGCGCGCGACGTCGCGGCTGTGCCGCCGGGCGGTGCGGTGATCCGCCCCGTCGTACTCCCCCACCACTCCGGCCTTCGCGTCCAGCAGGTCCGCGATCCCGAGCAGTCGCCCGGATCGGTCGAACACCGGCTGGTTGACCAGGGGGCTCGGCAGTCCGGCGTCGAGCAGCCAGACCAGACGCATCCTGGTCTCGTTCGGGGAGCGGCTGTGCTCGCTGGCCAGGCGAAGCGCGCGACGTACCAGCGGCACGCCCCTCCACCGCGCCTTCCCGGAGACGTAGTCCGTGAGCTGCCTGATGGAGACGAGCTCGGCCGCGGCCATCATGTCGATCGCGACGACCGCCTCCCGCAGGCTTGGCGCGTACCTTGCTACGTCAAACAGCGCACGGACCGGCGTCGCGCACGGGATTCCAGCCCGTCGTACGACCTCGGCGGGATCGAGCCGGTCTCGGTAGCGAACGACCCCGGGCTCGGCCTTCAGCTGACCCCGGTCGGCCAGGCACAACGGCACCGGCAGCGTTGTCACGCCGTCCCTGCCGAGGCCGTCGAAAAAGTTGGCGCCCAGAAGGCGACACGCCGCCCAGCCGGTGACCGCGCCACCCTCAGGTAGCCGCATCGAGGCCTCGAGGATCCGTTGCTCGGGTACGTCGACGTCCACGTCCGCCGGCACGTAGAAGCCGCGGCTGGTGCGTCGCCAGCGAGGACCCACGGCCTGGGACTTGGTGGGGCCGCGCTCGCCGGACGGGTCCACGCGGGTCGGACGCACCAGGCCCGACGGTGTGCTGCACGTGGGATTCCACCTGTGGCGACGAGAGGACATCACCCGAGCATGTCGGGATCAGCACTGTCATGAGGGCGCGCGTCCACAGGGCCCCTCGAGTGTGAGCAATGGACGGTTTCAGCGCCGAGCACCCGTCCGTTGCTCACAACCGGGCCGCGCGGCCCTGACCGCCCGAGCCAGCCGGGTACGGTCGCACTCATGGACGAGGCGATCGCGGCGCAGAAGCTCGCCCTGCGCGACCAGCTGCTCACCGAACGCCGAAGGCACTCGCTGCTCGAGGCCCGGACCGCGGCCGAGGAGATCGCCGAGCACCTGCTGGCCACCCCGGAGGTACGACGGGCCGCAACCGTCGCGGTCTACGTCTCGATGAGCAACGAACCTGGAACCGGCCCGCTCATCGAGCGGCTGCACGAGCTCGGGCGGCGGATCATCCTGCCGGTGCTGCTGCCCGACAACGACCTCGACTGGGCCACCTACACCGGCCCACAGGACCTGATGCCTGCTCGCCGCGGCATGCTCGAGCCGCCCGGACCGCGGCTGGGACCCAATGCCATCGCAACCGCGGACGTGGTGCTGTGCCCTGGCCTCGCGGTGGACCGGAGCGGGATGCGGCTGGGGCGCGGTGGTGGTTCGTACGACCGTGCGCTGGGCCGGGTCCCGGTAGGCACCTTCGTGTGCACGCTGCTCTACGAGGGCGAGCTGCTGGACCGGGTCCCGACCGACGAGCACGACCGGCCCGTGGCCGCGACCGTCTCTCCGGCCGGAGTCACCCGGCTGCCTCAGGCACCAGCGTGAGCGTCTTGTCGGCGGTGTCGTCGAGCCGTCCGCGAGAGAAGAACCACGGCAGCATCTCGCCTTCGACCCACAGGTCGGTCTGGTCGACGTAGTGCCGGTTGAACGCATGACCCGAGACCCCGGTCAGGTTGATCCACCTGGAGTCGTCGAAGTCGGCGAGCG
The DNA here is from genome assembly GCA_041606495.1 of Nocardioidaceae bacterium. Lineage (GTDB taxonomy): Bacteria > Actinomycetota > Actinomycetes > Propionibacteriales > Nocardioidaceae > Nocardioides_C. Next base: position 3,127 of record JBFIWG010000070.1, on the reverse strand, counting down.
AGACGACCATGCGCATCGACGGCGCCCAGTCCACGGCGTACCCGCGCGGGGCCGTCCATCCGGTCGCGTTCACGAGTGAGTCGCCGCCGCCGACCTCGTAGCCGCCCCGGTTGAAGAGCCAGCGCAGCAGGCCGATGTCGGACTGGCCGAGGCTCTGGTGCTCGAGGTCCATCTGATGGAGGTGACCCCAGCTCCACTCCTCGGAGCGACGGGCCTGCAACCGGGTCAGCTCGTCGCGGGCCTGGGACATCGCAGTGAGCAGGATGTCGTCGCGGGTCTCCACGACGGCCTCGGTCTCGACGTCGTCCCACCACGGGTTCTGCGGGTCGGCGAGCAGGTTGCGCATCACCTCGAACCAGCGGTCGCCGCCGTCCGGCCAGACCGACTCCTGCAGCTCGTCGTGGAAGGTCAGCGCCAGCGTCTCCCGCCACACGGCGTTGTAGTACGCGGCTGCCGGGGAGTCCGCCGCCTGCTGGAAGTCCCACTCCTCGAGGACGCGCTGGCCTGCCGCGAGGTACGGCGAGGGAAGCAGGATGTCGGTGAGATAGGGCACGAACGTCGGTGCGAAGCCGTTGCGGGCATCGAGCTGGATGCGTGCCATGTCGTCGACGCTGAGCCGTTCCTTGACCTGGAGGAGGTCGAGGATCCTCTGGCTGCGGTAGCCGTAGGACCAGTCGTCACCGATGTAGAAGGAGTAGTCGGGGTCGACGACCGCCTGGTTCGCGGTAGTGATGATCCCGTCCTCGGGGTCGAGCACGGATGGCAGGGCGTCGAACGGGACGTAGTTGCCGGTCCAGTCGTTGGAGGAGCGCCATCCCTCGACCGGGTAGTCGCCGGTGTTGCCGGACTTCCGGATCGGAATCAGACCCGGAGCCTGGTAACCGATGTGGCCCTCACGGTCGGCGTAGACCATGTTCTGCGAGGGGGCCGCGAACTCCTTCGCGGCTGCGCGGAACTCGTCCCAGCTCGTGGCCCGGTCGATCATGAAGATCGCGTCCGCGGTCCGGGTCGGGGTGAGCGCGGTCCAGGAGAGCGCCACGGCGTACCCGTTGCCGCGCAGTGGCGCATCGTCCTCGACGGTGACGTTCGCGCCGACAGTGCTGAGCTCTTGTGAGACGTCGGATAGCAGTGGTCCGTGCTCGGTGGAGCGGACCAGGAAGGTGACCGGCTCGTCCTCGCCGAAGATCTCGATGGTCTCCTGCCGGACGGTCAGCGGCCGGAGCTCGGAGTCGTAGCGGTAGCTGGTCCCCTGCACCCTCTCCAGAAACAGGTCGACCACGTCCGGGCCGAGGTTGGTGAACCCCCAGGCGATCTCCTGGTTGTGCCCGATGATCACCCCCGGCATCCCGGCGAAGGTGAACCCGGCGGTCTGGAACGGGCAGGCCTCGCTGAGCTCGCGGCAGTGAAGCCCCATCTGGTACCAGATGCCTGGCACCGACGGGGCGAGGTGCGGGTCGTTGGCCAGGATCGGTGCCCCCGTCGTGGAGTGCTCGCCGTCCACGACCCAGCTGTTGCTGCCGACGCCGCTGCCCTTGCCCACCAGGTCGGGCATCGCTGCGAGCTTCTCGTTGAGTCGCTCCAGCGAGTCGACGAGCTCGGGGGGAAGCGGGGCCCGTGCAGGCTTCCGGGTGTTGCTCCCCCGGGCGTCCTGCTCGAACACGCCGTCGACCACACCGCCCTGCGTCACGATCGGCTGGTGCCGTTCGTAGGGGTAGCGCGGGTAGAGGTAGTCGATCTCCTCGCGACTGAGCCGGGCGGACGCGATCGCCCGGTCGACCTCCTCGGTCATGTTGCCGCGCAGGTCCCACGCCATCGCCTTGAGCCAGGCCACGGAGTCGGTCGGAGTCCACTCCTCCGGGGTGTAGTCCAGGCCGTTCGCTGCCAGGACGGTGTACTCCAGCGACATCTGGGAGGGCGAGTGGCTGTCGATGTAGGCGTTGACGCCGGCGCTGTAGGCCTCCAGGTAGCTCAAGGTCTCCGGGCTGAGCAGCGACAGCTCCTGCTCGGCGACCCGCCGCCAACCCATCGTCCTGATGAACATGTCGGTCTCGAGGGCGTCGCGACCGAGCAGCTCGGACAGTCGCCCGGCGGTGACATGGCGCCTGAAGTCCATCTCGAAGAAGCGGTCCTGGGCGTGCACGAAGCCCTGGGCGTAGAACAGGTCGTCCGTCGTGTCGGCGTACACCTGCGGGACGCCGTACTCGTCGCGGACGACCTCCACCTCGGCTCCGAGTCCGGGTACCGCGATCTCTCCGCTGGTCGTGGGAAAGGGTCGTCGCACGGCGACCACCCCGGCCACCAGACCTGCGACCAGCACCAGCACCAGCAGCACCACGAGGAACGCCGCCCATCGCGCCAGCCGAGGCCAGGAGCCGAAGGTACGACGCTGCGGGGTCGTGGGTTCGGCGGTTTCGGGGGACGTGTCGGGCACGGCGGCAATTGTGCCTCACCCGCCCGGGAAGTTTGCGAATCGGCAAACCGTTGCGATAATTAGCAGTCGCACCGTGCGAGTGCTAGAGATACGAGCTTCCGGAGGACGAGCGTGCCGACCTACCAGTACGCCTGCAATGACTGTGACCACGCTTTCGAGCAGGTCCAGAGCTTCAGCGAGGACTCGCTGACCACGTGCCCCGAGTGCGAGGGCCGCCTTCGCAAGATCTTCAACGCCGTCGGCGTCGTGTTCAAGGGCTCCGGCTTCTACCGCACCGACAACCGGTCCGACGCCAAGTCGTCCGCCACGTCGAGCAGCAAGCCGGCCTCGGAGAGCACCTCCTCGTCCACCTCCACCAGCGAGAGCACGTCCTCGGGCTCGACCTCGACGCCCAAGGCTGCCGCCGGCGCCGCCTGACCTGTGGATGGCGGGCCGCACGGCGCCGCCGATCTCCCTAGCCTCGTGAGGCATGAACCGCCTCGCAGCTGCGTACCGACGCGTCCGCCGCGTCGTACTCGCCCGTCGTCGACCCCTGGCCGCGCTCGCCGCAGCCACTGCCGTCCTGGCCGGACTCCAGGCAACCGCAGACCCGCCCCCGGCCACGGTCGAGGTGCTGACGGCGGCGCGCGACCTTCCGGGCGGCACGGTCATCGGCGGCTCGGACCTGCGCCGCACGCCCTTCGACCCCGACAGCGT
>JBFIWG010000069.1:0-12390 GCA_041606495.1 Nocardioidaceae bacterium | reverse complement strand
TCGCCGTAGGCCAGCTGCGGCGGAATCACCAGCTTGCGTCGGCCGCCCACCTTCATGCCGGTCACGCCCTGGTCCCAGCCCTGGATGACCTGACCGACGCCGAGGCGGAAGGACAGCGGCTCGCCGCGGTTGTACGACGCGTCGAACTCCTCGCCGGTCGAGTGCGCGACACCGACGTAGTGCACGACGACGGTGCTGCCGGACGTCGCCTCGGCGCCCTCACCGGTCGAGAGGTCGGTGACCTCGAGCTCACTCGGCGGGGGAGAGTCAGGGAAGTCGATCTCGGGCTTCTCGGGCTGGTTCGAGGTCACTGTGCTGTTGCCTCCGTCTTGGGTGGTTCGCGGACCGGTTCACTCTAGTTGAGTCTCATCGGCTGACGAGAGGGGCCGCTCGGCCCTGGTCTGACCGTCACTGCCGCCGCCTTCCTGCTCGGCCTGCTCGCTGTCGCGTCGTGTGCCCAGGACAGCGACGTACCGGCCCCGCCACCGGCTGGTACGACGACCAGCGATCCCTCGCCGGGCTCGAACGCTGACGACGCCACCGCGATCACGTGGCAGCCACCCGTCCGGGTCTCCGTGGACTTCGGGTTCAGCCGGCCGGAGTTCGCCGCGGGGGCGGGCGTGCTCGTAGCCATGGCGAAGACCTCGACCGAGCAGCCGGCCGCGACCACGGTCCACGCTTCTTCCGACGGTCTCAGCTGAGAGAACGTGGCGGTCCTGGACGGCGTGCGACTCAGCGCGGTCATTCCCGAGGGCGCGGGTTTCGTCGCAGTCGGTGCCAGCGACAAACGAGCCGGCCGAAGCGAGCCCGTGGTCGCAACGTCGGCCGATGGGACCGCGTGGGACCTGCGCGAGCTCGAAACCGAGAACGGCGGGACCCTGACAGACGTTGCGGTGACGGCGACCGGTGTCGTGGCGGTCGGCGACCGGACCGACGTTCCGGTCAGCTGGGTGCTCTGGGTGGGTGAGAAGGCGAGCGCCGAATGGGGCTCGTCAGGTCTGGGATGAGTGCACGTAGGAGTCGAGCTGGTCGCGCTCGAACTCGAGCTCGCTCATCCGGTGCTTGACCACATCGCCGATCGAGATGATCCCGACGAGGACGTCGTTCTCGGTGACCGGCAGGTGACGGATCCGGCGCTCGGTCATCACCTGCATCAGGTCGTTGACCAGGTCCTCGGGGGCGCAGGTGGCGACCTCGACGGTCATGATCGAGGCGACCGGCTCGCTCAGCACATTGTCACCGTCGTGCAGCCGGCGGACGATGTCGCGCTCGGAGACGATGCCCTCGACGGTGCTGCCGTCACGACTCACCACCAGGGCGCCGACGTTGTGCTCCGCGAGCATCCGTAGGAGGTCACGCACCGTCGCATCGGGGCTGATCGTGACGACGTCCTGACTGGCCTTTGTAGCCAGTACCTGGTGAATCCGCATCGGCTTCCTCCCACTCGTGTGACGTGGAGCACTGCTTTCAGGCTAGTCAGTTTCACCAGCCCGCGGTAGCCGCCACGGCGGTAGCCGCCTCAGCAATGGAAGGATGTGCGGATGCAGCTGTCCACCAGGGCCGGGGTCACCGCCGCCGTCGTGATGATGGGGTGGCTCTCGATCGTGCTCTGGTTCGACCGGGCCGCAGCCGACGGCAGCATCTGGTTGCAGCGCGGGCTCGGAGTGCTCACCTGGGGGCTGCTGCTGGTTGCGCTGCGTCGCGTCACCCCGACGGTGCGGATCCAGACCGCGGTGGTGGTCGTGTTCGCCACCGTCGTCGAGTACGTCTTCAGCCCGACCCTCGAGGTCTACCTGTACCGCTTCGACAACGTGCCGGCCTACGTACCTCCCGGCCACGGTCTGGTGTACCTCTCGGCGTACGCCCTCGGCCACACCGACTTCGTCGCCAGGCACATGCGTGCCTGCCTCTACGCGGTGCTCGTGGTCGGCGGCGTCTGGGCCGGCTACGGCCTGTTCCTAGCCGACCGGCCGGATGCACTCGGCGCATTCTGGTACGCCTGCCTGGTCGGGTTCCTGCTCTGGGGTCCCTCCAAGGCGGTCTACGTCGGCGCCTTCATCGTGGTCAGCTACCTCGAGCTGCTCGGCACCGAGCTGCGCACCTGGGTCTGGCAGACCGAGGACCCGACGGGGTGGGTGTCGATCGGCAACCCGCCCTCGGGCGCCGCAGGGGGCTACGGGTGGTTCGACCTCGCGGGGCTGCTGGCCGCGCCGTACCTGATCCGCGCCTTCAGTCGAGGTCGGCCTCGGGATCGGGATCGTCGGGCTGGTCCTGAGGCGCCGCGGCCGGCTGGCTCCGTCGACGTGCACTGAGGTCGTGCAAGGTCCCGTGCCCGCGACGTACGACGTCCGGGTCGCTGTCGTCGTCGGGCAAGGAGCCCAGGAACGCCAGGGCCTGGTCGTGCAGCCGACCGTTCGAGGCCAGAGCATTGCCGCCGCCGGGGCCGGGGGTCCCGTCCAGGGAGGTGAACCGGCCGCCGGCCTCGCGCACGATGATGTCCAGCGCCGCCATGTCGTACAGCTCGAGCTCGGGCTCCGCGGCAAGGTCGACTGCGCCCTCGGCCACCAGCATGTAGGACCAGAAGTCGCCGTACGCCCGGGTGCGCCAGCAGCGCCGCGACAGCGCCATGAAGTCGTCGAGCCGGTCGCGGTCCTCCCACCCGGACAGCGAGGAGTAGGACAGAGACGCGTCTTCGAGCCGGTTCACGTCGGAGACCTGGCACGCACTCGCCTTGAGCAGCGAGCGGCCGGTCCACGCGCCGCCGTCCTTCGACGCCCACCAGCGACGGTTCAGCTGCGGCGCCGTCACACAGCCGACCACGACCTCGTCGTCGACCATCAGCGCGATCAGGGTCGCCCACACCGGGACGCCGCGCACGAAGTTCTTCGTGCCGTCGATGGGGTCCACCACCCACCGGCGCTGGCTGTGACCGGTGCTGCCCTGCTCCTCACCGAGCACCGCGTCGCGGGGCCGCGCCCGCGACAGGGTCCTCCGGATGCCGTCCTCCACCGACTTGTCGGCGTCACTGACCGGGGTCAGGTCCGGCTTGTTCACCACGTGCAGGTCGAGCGCCTTGAAGCGGCTCGTGGTCAGCGAGTCGGCGTCGTCGGCGAGGACGTGCGCCAGTCTCAGGTCGTCGGTGAAGTTGGTGGGCATGGGGGACAGGCTATGCCCCTGCGGCGTGTCGTTTCCGCAGGGTACGGCGCTGGGCGCGTATCGCCGGTTCCGGGTGGCTGGTCGAATCCAACCGCGGACGCGCCGAACCATCGATAGCCTCGAACCATGGAGATCGCCGGGCTGCCACTGCATCCGCTCGTCGTCCATGCTGCGGTGGTCTTCATCCCCCTCAGTGCCCTCCTCACGATCGTGTTCGCGGTCGTCCCTCGCTGGCGCTGGCTTACCCGTTGGCCCGCGGCCCTTCTCGCCGTCGTTGCGCTGGTCGTGGCCTGGCTGGCCAGGCTGAGCGGGACTGCGCTGCTCGAGGCCAGGCCTGAGCTCGCCCAGATCGTCGAGTCCCACCAGGACCGCGGGAACCTGCTCTCGTGGGTTGTCATCCCCTACGCCGTGCTCGTCCTTGCCGCGGCCTGGTCGCTGGCCGGGGAGACGGCGCTGGCGAGCGGCCGCGGTGCACAGGAGAGCAAGGTCCCGCAGCTTGACCGGGTGCTGCCCGCCCTGGTCGTGGTCGCTTCCCTGGCGGTCCTGGCGATCGTCGTGCTTGCCGGCGACTCCGGCTCGCGCGCCGTCTGGGGCTGAGCGTTCAGTCGCCCTCGGCGCGCTCCCGGCTGGCGAGCAACCGTTGGAACGAGTCCACCCTGGCCTGCTCCGTGGCGCCGTCGCGGACGGCGTCGTCCAGCGCGCACTCCGGCTCGGACTCGCCGTGCGTGCACCCGCGAGGGCAGTTCTCGGTCAGGGCAGCCAGGTCCGGGAAGGCCTCGATCAGCCTTGCCGGGTCGACGTGTGCCAAGCCGAACGACCGGATCCCCGGGGTGTCGACGATCCAACCGCCCTCCAGGTCTGCCGTGGCCGGCAGCCGCAGCATGAGGGCGGACGTCGACGTGTGCCGGCCGCGTCCGGTCACGGCGTTGACGTGGCCGATCGCCCGGTCGGCGCCGGGCACCAGCCCGTTCACCAGCGTCGACTTGCCCACGCCGCTGTGCCCGACCAGCACGCTGATCCGGCCGGCGAGCCGTGCGCGGATGTCGGAGAGCTCGGTGCCCTGCCGGGTGACGACGTACGGCACTCCGAGCGGACGGTAGATCGAGAGCAAGGTCTCGGGATCCGCGAGGTCGGACTTCGTCAGGCAGAGCAGGGGTTCCAGGCCGGCGTCGTACGCCGCCACCAGGGCCCGGTCGATGAGGCGCGGTCGAGGCTCGGGGTCGGCCAGTGCAGCCACGACTACGAGCTGGTCGATGTTGGCCACGATCACCCGCTCCACCGGGTCGTCGTCGTCGGCGGTACGACGGAGCACGGTCCGTCGTTCCTCGACCTCGACGATCCGGGCCAGGCTGCCGTCGTCGCCGGAGACGTCGCCGACGATGCGGACCCGATCGCCGACGACCACGCCCTTGCGGCCCAACGGACGCGACTTCATCGCGGTGATGATCCGCTCGGAGCCGTCCTCTGCGACCAGACAGGTGTAGCGGCCGCGGTCGACGGTGACCACCATCGCGTCGGTGGCATCGTCGTAGGTGGGGCGGTCCTTGGTCCGCGGGCGGGTACGACGACGCGGACGATCGAACCGCTCGTGGTCGTCGTAGTCGTAGCCGCGGCCGGCCACCTAGAACAACCTCGACCAGGCGGAGGTGAAGTCCGGGAAGGTCTTCGACGTCGTGGCGATGTTCTCCACGAGCACGTCGTCGACGGCAAGGCCGATGATCACGCCTGCGTGGGCGATCCGATGGTCGGCGTACGTCGCGAACTCACCGCCGTGCAGCCTCGAGGGCTCGATGACGAGCCCGTCCTCGGTCTCGGTGACATCGCCGCCGAGCTTGTTGAACTCGTCGGCCAGTGCCTTGAGCCGGTCGGTCTCGTGGCCACGGATGTGCGCGATGCCGCGTAGTCGCGAGGGCGAGTCCGCGAGCACGCACAAGGCGGCAACCGCCGGAGTGAGCTCGCCGACGTCGTGCAGGTCGTAGTCGATGCCCTGGATCCGACCGGTGCCGCGCACAGTCAGGCCCTCGTCGGTGAGCTCGGCCTCGGCGCCCATCAGCGTGACGATCTCGCGGAGGGCGTCACCCGCCTGGGTGGTCGCCCGCGGCCAGTCGCGGACCGTGACGTCTCCGGCGGTGACCAGGGCTGCGGCGAGGAAGGGCGCCGCGTTGGACAGGTCGGGCTCGATGGCGACGTCGACGGCGTTCACCGTGCCGGGATGCACCCGCCAGCGGTCCGCCTCGGTGACGTCGACGTCAACGCCGTGCAACCGGAGCTGTTCGACGGTCATGTCGATGTGCGGCAACGACGGGACCCGTCCGCCGGCGTGCCGGACGTCCACCCCCTCGTCGTACCGGGCGCCGGCGAGCAGCAGCGCGGAGATGAACTGGCTGGAGGCCGACGCGTCGATGGTGACTCGGCCGCCGCGCACGGCACCGGCCCCGTTGACCGTGAAGGGAAGCGAGCCCCGTCCCTCGTCGTCGATCGTGACGCCGAGGCCGCGCAGGCCTTGAAGCACCTCGCTCATCGGACGGGTGCGGGCGTGCGGGTCACCGTCGAAGGTGACCGATCCGTCCGCGAGTGCCGCGATCGGCGGCACGAAGCGCATCACGGTGCCGGCCAGCCCGCAGTCCACTGTGGCCGGGCCGGTGAGCTTGCCTGGGGTGACCTTCCAGTCCTCCCCGGTGGTGTCGACCACGGAGCCCAGCGAGGTGAGGGCTCGCGCCATCAGCTCGGTGTCCCGCGAACGCAGGGCTCGGCGAACCACCGATGGTCCGTCCGAGATCGCGGCCAGCACCAGCGCGCGATTGGTCAGAGACTTGGAGCCGGGCAGCGAGACGGTGGTGCGCAGAGGCCCGGTGGCGCGAGGGGCGGGCCATGGGGCGTCGGTCCTGGGGTCAGTCATCGACTAGAGCGTATCGGCCCGTTCGTGCCCCGGCGACGAGGACGGCCACCAGGGTGGTGATCGGTACCGCGGCGATGATGCCGAGGCTGCCGATCAGGCCACGTGCGACCTCCTGCGCGACCCCGTCGGACATCAGGGCGCCGGTGAACGACGTCGAGATCAGGGTCAGGAAGAGGAGCAACGGCAGCATCGCGCTCACGTAGGCCAGGACGAGGGTGTTCACCGCGGCCGCCACGTGCGCGCGACCGATCCGCATCGCGGCAGCGAACACGCTACGGCGGCTGGCGAGCGGGTCGGCCGCGGTGAGCTCCCAGACCGCCGCGGCCTGGGTCACGGTCACGTCGTCGAGGACGCCGAGCGCACCGATCACGAGCGCGGCCAGCACGAGGCCCTCGTAGTTCAGCTGACCCTGCTGCAGGGCGGCGAGGAACTTGGTGGAGTCGTCGCCGTACCCGGTGAAGCTGGCGACGGCGGTGAAGGCCGCGCCGATCAGGCCGGTGAGGGTGAGCGAGATCAGCGTCCCGACCAGCGCCGCGGAGGTCATCGCGTTGAACCCGTGCCCGAGGTACATGATCACGATCATGATCGCGGCGGCAGCCACCACTGCGACCAGCAGCGGAGGGGTGCCGCTCAGCAGGTTCGGAAGCACGAACCAGACCACCAACGCGAGTGAGACCGCCAGGCTGGCCAAGGACGCGAGGCCACGAAGCCGGGACAGGAGGAGCACGGCGATCGCGAACGCCCCGATCAGGCCGTAGACGGCGCGACTCCGGTCGAAGTCGTAGAACTGCCACTGCTGGGAAGGTGGCGCGTCCGGCACCTCGTAGACCAGGACCCGGTCGCCCGCTGCGATCTCGGGCGCACCCTTGCCGAACGGGAGAGCCGCCTCCACGGTCTGACCGCGGCTCTCGATCTCGACCGCTGCCGACCGGCAGCCGGGCGGCACCTGCCCGCCGAAGTCCTGTGCGAAGGACTCGGGGCACGGATGCACCTCGAGGACCACCGCCGTGGTGCGTTCCTGGTTCTCGTACCCCGGAGCCGTAGGGGTGCCATCCGGCCACAGCAGCAGCAGGCCGATGGCTGTGGCCAGCGTCAGAGGCACCAGGACAACGGCAAGCCAGACCTTGGCGGTCCGGGACAGGTGGAGCTGTGCGGCCGACTCCCCGCTCTCGCGGTGGCTGTGGCCGTGATGACCGGCGATTTCGTGCTCCTGGGGTCAGACGCTCTTCTTGGCGAGCTTCGCCTCGCGCTTGGCGCTCTTGCTCAGGTGGCGGGCCTCGCGGCGTACGTCGGAGGCGGCGTGCTTCGCGCGCCACGCCAGCCCGGGCCGGCCCTCGGTGTCAACGCTGGCCAGCAGCAGACCGCCCATCATCGACACGTTCTTGAAGAAGTGGGTCTTCTGGTTCGACTTCGCCTCCGCATCGTTCTCCTCCCAGAAGCGGTGCGCGGCGGCCGTGGACGGCACCAGCGTCGCGGCCAGGGTCAGCGCGGCGAGCCGGGGTGCCCGGCCGGTGGCCAGGGCGAGCCCGGCGGCGATCTGAGTCGCGGCGTTGATCCGGACCAGCGTCTTGGTGTCGCTCGGGATGTGCGCCTGCGGCGCCATCTGCTGCAGCTTGGGCACGACCCTGTCGGCGACCGGCTTGGCGCGGTTGGCCGCGGCTTCACTGTCCTTGAGGGCGTTCACTCCGCCCATGACGAACATGGAGGCGAGCATGGGGCGTGCGAGCATTCTCGAGACAGTCATGGGTCATTCATACCCGATCGGGTCCCGCGCGTGCACGCCCCGCCTCGTCTACGGAGACAGCCGGTTCAGGTCACGTGGGAAGAGCCGCGCCTCGCGGATGTTCTCGGCTCCGGTGAGTCGGGCCACCCAGCGCTCCAGACCGATCGCGAACCCACCGTGCGGCGGCATGCCGTGACGGAAGGCCTGCAGGTAGCCGGCGTACGGCTCCTCGTCCTGACCCGAGGCCGCCAGCGCGGCATGGTAGTCGGAGTACCGGTGCAGCCGCTGCCCGCCCGTAGTCAGCTCGAGCCCCCGGAACAGCAGGTCGAACGAGTTCGACCACTGCGGGTCCGACGGCTGCGGGTGGGTGTAGAACGGCCGCTTGCGCATGGGGTAGCCCTCGACGGCGAGGAACTCGCTGCCGTGGCGCTCTGCTGCCCAGGCACTCAGCGCTCGCTCGTGGGTCGGCGCGAGGTCCGGCTCGTCCGCCGGGGCACCGACCAGCTTCAGCGCGTCGGCGAAGTGCACGACCGGGATCTCTTCGGGCACGGTCGGTACGGCGACCCCGAGCAGCTCGACAGCCGAGGGGGCGAGCTCCCCGATCGCCTCGACCATGCCGGCGATCGCGGTGCGGAGACCGGCGAGCACGTCGCGGTGGTCCTCGATGAAGCCGAGCTCGGCGTCGAGCGAGACGTACTCCGCGATGTGCCGGACGGTGTCGTGCGGCTCGGCGCGGAAGACCGGCCCGACCTCGAAGACCCGCTCGAAGACCCCGACCAGACTCTGCTTGTACAGCTGCGGCGACTGGGCGAGGTAGGCCTTCTGCCCGAAGTAGTCCACGGTGAACACGTTGGCGCCGGACTCCGTGCTGGTGCCGACCAGCTTCGGGGTCTGGATCTCGGTGAACCCCTCGCCCGTCAGCGCGCGGCGGAAGCCCTGCATGCTCGCCGACGCCAGCTGCCACGTCGCCTTGCTCCGGGGGTGCCGCAAGGTCACCGGCGCGTTGTCGAGCAGCGTGGGCAGGCCCGCGGCCATGGTCGGCCGCCACAGCTCGACCGGCGGCGTGAGGGCAGGCTCTGTCAGCGGCTCGATCACCGGGTCGACCAGCTCGACCCCTCCCGGTGCTGACGGGTTCGTCACCACGGTCGCCGTCACCGACACCACGGTCTCCTCGCCGAGGCCGCTGACCTGCTCGAGGGTGGACTGTTCCTTGACGACGACCTGGGCGAGACCGGATCGGTCGCGCAGGATGACGAACGTGACCGCGGCCAGACTGCGGCGGCGGTGGATCCACCCAGCGACGGTGACGGTCGAACCTGGCGTGGCTTCGGGTAGCTGCGTGGCTAGCGTGCGTTGCATCGAGCTCTCACCTCCTAGTAGTGCCCCAGGAGGTGTGGGCGACGGGGTAGCTCGCTGTGCCACCACACCTTCGTCGCGCTCGAGGCGAGCGCGACCTCATTGGTCGAGCATGCTCGGGAGTGTCTTCATCGCCGGGACGGACTCCGCCCTCTCAGCACCTCGGGCGGCTCTCTGTGCTCCATCTACCGGCGACTACTCGTCTCCGTCAACGCAGTGCCGGGAGTCTAGCCGGGCGGCACGGGCCACGCGAGCTACTTCTTGTTGGTGTTCACCATGAAGGAGGTGGACGTCGCGCCCGGAGCGTCGAAGTCGATCGTGGAGACCGTCAGCGTCACCATCTCACCCTCGGGAGTCTGTCCGACCGGCTGCTTGAGATCCAGGGTCACGATCGCGGTGTCGATCACGGGGTTCACCGCGCACCTCACGCGCACCTTCTTCTGGCCGTCGGTCGCGCCGGCGGGGAGGAACTCCTCCGGGTCGCATCCGGGTGCGCCGCCGGTGAGGGCTGTGTGCTGCGCGCCGAGGGTGAAGTACAGGTGCGTGGCCTCAGCCGGGATGTCGGACACCAGGATCGTCGCCTGAACGTTGGCACCGCCGGTGTTCACCACCGCGAGCGGCATCGATGTGATCGGCTCCGGCGGCGTCACGGTGGGCGTCGTCGTCGGGCTCGGGGTGGTGGTGAGCGTGGGGCTCGGCGTGGTGGTGAGCGTCGGGCTCGGGGTCGTGGTCACCGTCGGGCTGGGCGTCACCGTCAGCGTCGGGCTCGGCGTGAGGGTGGGGGTGATCGTCACCGTCGGCGTGATCGTGACCGTCGGCGTGGGCAGCGTGGGCGTGGGCAGTGTCGGCGTCGTGGTCGGCAGCGGGTCGACCGTGACGTCGAAAGAGTTGTCACCCGGGAACGGGTCGGTGGCATCCGGCGACGACACCGACACGGTCACCGTCTCGGTGGCCTGGAGCTGCGTGAGGTCGAGTGGGAGCACGGCCTGGTAGCTCACGAGGCCTGGCAGTGCGACGCTCGCGACCCGTGCAGCAAGGGGAGGAGCGGTCTGGCACAGCGCCGTCGTCGGAGTGGTACGTACGCAGGTGCCGGAGAGCGGCGCGAACGTGACCTGGCCGGTGGGTGAGGTGAGTCCGACCTCGATCGACGCGGGCAGCGTCGGGTTGCCGGTCAGGTCGATGGTCAGGTCGGCGCCCACCACGTTCGCGACGGTGATGGACAGGTCGGCCTGCCCGCCGGTCGGAGGCGAGGCCGTCTGCGTTGTCGTGGGGCTCGGAGTCTGGGCGGGTGACGTTCCAGGGCTGGTGCCGGGTGAGTTGCCCGGGCTGGTTCCTGGGGTGCTCCCGGTGCCCGGGTCGGTCACGGTGCCGGGGTCGGTGGCCGTGCCCGTGCCGGGGTCGGTCACGGTGCCGGGGTCGGTCGTCGCGTCAGTCGTGGGGTCCGTCGTACCAGGCTCCGTCCCCGCCACCGTGGCGGTGCCCCCGAGCTCGGTCGGAATCACGCTGAGTGGGATCGAGCCTGTGGAACGGGGTTCCTTGGTGGCCTGCTTGGACGGCGACTTCTCGTCGAGGTTCTTGGACCCAGAGCTTCCGGAAGGAGGCTGTACGGCGACGAACGGCTCGTCCGCACCGACGATCACGTCCTTGGGGTCGGGTCCGCTCAGGTTGCCGATCACGATGCCGGCCGTGGCCACCGCTGCGACACCGGCAGCGACCGCCCCGGCCGTGGCGGCGCCGGCGTTCCCGGCGATGACGTCGCGGACTCGCCCTGCGACGGCGAACAGCCCTGTCGCGCCGGCGGCCCCGGTCGAGGAGATGTAGCCGGCCGCTGCCGCGCCGAGGAGCAGAGGCGCGATGATGCCGGCCAGGTTGGAGTTGACCTCGGTCAGCTCCAGGTACATCGCCGTGCAACGGCGGCACTCGTCGAGGTGCTCCTCGACCTTCACGGTGTCGCGTCGGGAGAGCCCGCGGCGCACGTAGGCGCCCAGATGCTCGTTGACCCACCGGCAGCGCTCGGCGGAGATCTCGGACAGGTGCATGGTGAGGAACGCCTGCCGAAGACCCTCACGAGCCCGGTAGGCAAGGGCCGAGACCGAGTTGGCGCTCATGCCGAGCAGGGGAGCGATGTCGGCCGGCTTCTGGCCCTCCACCTCGAGGTGCCACAGGACGAGCTGCCACCGCTCGGGCAGCGAGGCGAAAGCCTTGGCGGCCGCACCGTTGTCGAACGCGGCGACCGCGGTGTCCTGGAACGGGATGCCGGGGTCGAACTGCTCCATGTCGTCGGAGGTCTGCAGCTTCGATCCGTGGCGGATCTTGTCGACGTGCAGCCGTCGTACCGACGTCAGCAGGTAGGCGCGGAAGGCCACGTCGGGACCGCCGCCGCCCTGAAGTACCGAGAGCACCTTGGCGAAAGCCTCGGAGACGAGATCGTCGACGTCGGGGCCGCGTACGAGCTGTCGCGCCAGGCGGTTGGCGGCGTCGACGTGGCGCGAGAAGAGCTCGCCGTAGGACGCGACGTCACCCCCGCGAACGCGCGAGATCAGCTCGGCGTCGCTGGGCGCTTCGAGGCCACTCAGCAAGTCAGTCATATTTGTCGGTCCTGCCGGTTGGACGCAAACACGACGTGTCGCCTCCTACCCGCCAAACTCACGGTAGTGCTTCGCGCCACCGCTCGGGGGCTGTGTACGAAATGTTTGCTTTGTCCCTGTCGCACGGGTTCTTTACGGTTTTCTTCGCCGAATCGCGTCATGGACCTCGTCCATCCCCGTCTCATCCTCGTAAGACCGCCACCCACAGGGGAGATGGCGGTCCCCACGTGGACGGAGGTGACGCTTGCTGATGACGATCTTCGAGGCGTTCACCTGGCGCCGTTCCACTGTAGAGGGAGCGATGCCGGAGCGGGAGGAGCTACCCGAGGCGATAAGGCAGGCACTGCCGATGCGCTTCGAGGTGGTCGGGGAGGCTCTGGCGTCAGCCACGGACACCACGGGGGCTTGCGCCGTGGTCGGTCGTGACGTGGCCCGAGATGGTGCCGACTTGGGAGAGGCACTGTCCGGGCTGCGCACGACGTTTGACGTCGTGCTCGGGGTCGAGCCCGACTTCGCGTCGGTCGAGGCGCTCAGCACCGCGTGGAGCGAGGCGACCCTGGAGTACCTGCACCAGCTCTCGTGCGAGGACCCGCTCACCGGGCTCGCCAGCCTCGCTCACGTCCGGAGCAGGCTCGACGAGCTCTACCGTGAGGCCGAGCAGACCGGCG
>JBFIWG010000068.1:0-12416 GCA_041606495.1 Nocardioidaceae bacterium | reverse complement strand
GCTCTGTCTCCTTCCGGTAGCCGATGGCGTGACCCTCGCCCGCCGTAGATGATGCCGGGCCGAGCTCCGGGATCCGCGACCGGGACGCGACGCAGCCTGGGCCACACGGCACCATGGACCATGTGAGGACCCTTCGCCCGACCGTGCCGCGGATCCTGGTCGCGCTCGCGGCGGCATATGCCATCGCCTTCGCGGCGGTCTACTACCTGACGGTTCTCACCGTGCCGGGCCGCCAACTCGGCGACGCACTGCTGAGGGGCGCGCTCGACACCCGTTCGGCCCTGTCGGGGACGGTCGACGGAATGCTGGACGTGGTCTCGGTCGCCTCCTTGCTGGGAGCGGTGGCGGTGGTCGCGGTCATCGCGCTGGTGCGTCTGGACCGGGTCCGAGGACTGGCAGCGGTCGGCATCCTCGTGGGCGCCAACCTGTCCACTCTCGTGCTCAAGAACTACCTGCTCCCCCGCCCGGATCTCGGACTCGACGAGATCGCGCCAGCCACTCTCAACAGTCTTCCCAGCGGACACAGCACCGCGGCATTCTCCGCTGTGGCGGCCTTGGTCTTCGTGCTGCCCGGGCGCTGGCGGCTCCCGGTCGCGTCCGCCGGGGCCGGGTTCGCCGCGCTGGTCGCCGTGGCCACGATCTCAGCGGGCTGGCACAGGGCCGGGGATGCAGTGGCCGCCTTCCTGCTGGTGGGGCTCTGGACCACGGTCGCCGCGGCGGCGGTCCTCGCTCACGACGGTGGGCCGTCAGAGCCGCAGGACGGCGACCTCCGACGCCCCTCGCCCCGCTGGCTCGGCGCCTTCGCGCTCGGAGGGGTGCTGCTGGGGTTGTTCGTCGATGCCGGTCTGCTGGCCTCCTCATTGGCATCCGGCAGCACCGTCGGCGCCTGGCTCGCCCTCTTCGGCGGCGTCCTGCTCGTGGTCGGCACCGTCTGCGCCGTCACCGTGGGAACACTCCGGACGCTCGACCTTCTTGAAGGTCGCTGAGTCAGCACCACGAGCGGGCCACCATTGACCCCGTCGCTTCACCGACGGGATCCATGAGCGCGGAGCACCCAGATCACGCGAGTACCCGCGGGAGATCACGGTCAGTGCAGCGTGCCCGCCCACCCGTCGAAGCGTTCGTGGGGAGGTGCCGGTCGCCCAAAGTCTTCGCGTAGACGGGTGGCTTCGGAGAGCAGTTTCGCGGCGGTTTCCTGGTCTCCGTCGGCGTCAGCGAGTCGCGCACTGCCATCCAGTGCCGTCGCACACAGTCCAGGCTCACCAACCGAACGGCCGAAGGTGAGAACCTCTTCGTACCTCTGTGCGGCCCGCGTGAGGTCACCGTTGGCCTCGTCCAGCCGCGCGAGCCCGGCGAGCGACGCAGCCTCGAGCACCGGAGTCCCCAGCGCTCGGAAGCCCGACCTGGCTCGGGTGAACCGCTCCTGCACCTGGGTCCAGTCACCGTCGCCGAGCGCCAACAGCCCGTATCCGTAGTCGGCGAGAACTTCACCCGCACCGTCGCCGACGTGCTCAGACGCCAAGATAGCCCGGTCGAACGCGTCACGGGCGGCGGCCGGATCACCGAGACATATGTGCGCGATACCGAGGTCCGCCAGTGCCCACTGGACGGTGTTGAACAGACCGGCGGCCGTGGCCACATCGATCGCCTCCTCGAGCACGCGTGCGCTCTCGTCGTACCGCCCGGATTGCCGCAACCCCCAACCGAGGTGGTAGAGGATCGCTGAGAGACCCCACAAGTCATCGAGCCGTCGGAACGCCGCCGCGGTGGCTCGCCCTGTCGCAACTCCGACAGTGATGTCGCCACGCTTGAGGGCGGCCTCCATGCGTACGAAGCCGATCACTGCCTCGCCCCACTCGTCACCCTCACGCGTGAAGTCCGCTTCGGCCTCGCTGAGCAGTGCCTCGGCCCGCCCGGTCATCGGGCCGGTCACGCCTTCGACGGCGAGGAGCACTCGGGACAAGGCGGCCCGCGGCAGGTCTCCGACCTCCTCGAAGAGCCTCAGACTCTCCTCCGCGGTCTGGGCACAACGAGGGCTGGGGTGCACCAGGCAGGCCCGCGGCCTCTCCACAAGCGACACGGCCTGGAGCGCGCGAGCGCGTGCCGCTGGGCTGCCCACTCCGCTGTCCAGCAGCCGGCGTAGCACGTCGCGCCCCTCGAGGTGTCGGCCGAGGTGCCAGAACAGACCGAGGGAACCGGCCATGGTCAACGCGGCGTCAAAGCCGTCGGCCGCTCCCGCGAGGTGGGCCAGCGCGGCTCGGATGTTCGCCTGGTCCGCTCGGAGCCGGCGTAACGCCTCGCGCTGGCCGTGCCCACGCAGCTCACCCTCGGAGTCCTCGACAAGCATCCGGTAGTACGAGGCGTGGCGGTCATGGAGACTCTGCTCCTCCCCCTCCAGAGCTAGCCGCTCGGCGGCGTACTGGCGCAACGTCTCGAGCATCCGGTAGCGGGTGACCGCGCCCCGCTCTACCACGAGCATGGACCTGTCGACCAACCTACCGACCGTGTCGAGTACCTGGCCGCTCGAGAGCTGTTGGTCGCTGATGACGGCCTCTGCAGCAGCCAACGTGCAGCCACCGCGAAAGACTGACAGACGCCGGAAGACCCGCTGCTCCTGCTCCGTGAGAAGAGTGTGGCTCCAGTCGACCGTGGCCCTCAGCGTCTGCTGTCGGGTCTCGGCCGTCCGGGCACCCGAGGTGAGCAGCGCGAATCGCTGCTCCAGCCGTTCTGAGATCTCGCCTGGCGACATCGCGGCCATCCGGGCGGCAGCCAGCTCGAGTGCGAGCGGAATGCCGTCGAGTGCTCGGGCGATCCTGCCCACAGCTAGGAGCTCCTCGGCACCGAAAACCGTCCCGGGCCTCACCGATCGGGCCCTTTCGACGAAGAGCTGGGCCGCGGGGTACTCGAGCACCTGGCCCGCCGATGTCCCTTCCGGCGCCGCAGCGAGCGGTCCGACGGCGATCTGGATCTCATCGGGCACGGCCAGTGCCTCGCGACTGGTGGCCAGGATCGTCACGGCCGGGCAGAGGCTAAGGATCTGGTCGACGAGTCCGGCGGCGGCGTCCACCACGTGCTCGCAGTTGTCGACCAGGAGCAGCACTCGCCGGCGACCGAGGAAGGCCATGAGTCGCTGCCGCACGTCCGAGTCTGCGGCTGCGCCGTCCAGCGGGACCCCAAGACTGTCCGCGAAGGCGAGCGGCACCTGCGCGGCCGCGGAAACCGGGCTGAGCCGGACCTCGAATGCCCCGTCGGGGAACCTGGCGGCAACTCGTACGGCGGCCGCCATCGCGAGCGTTGTCTTGCCGGCACCGCCGGGCCCCACGAGTGACAGCAGCCGGGCGGCGGGGAGCATCTCGGTCAGGGTGTCGAGCTCGGAGTCCCGGCCGACCAACGGGCGCACGCTCGCGGGGAGGTTGGTCGGGGCGGCCCGGCGCCCTCCGGAACCCCTAGGGCGCCGGGGAGAGGTTGGTGGGGATGGGTCCGGCTGGGTACCGAGTGAAGGGTCCTGGCGCAGCACTCGCTCGTGGAGGGACCGGAGCGAAGCGGTCGGCTCGAGGCCGAGTGACTCGTCGAGCGTCAGGCGAGTGCGGGTGTAGACGTCGAGAGCGTCCGCCTGGCGACCGCTCCGGTACAGCGCCACCATGAGCAGCCCGGCCAAGGACTCGAGCGTCGGGTCCTCCGCGAGCATCGGCTCGAGGTCTTCCACCACTTCTTGATGCAGGTTGAGGGCCAGGGCGATCTGCGCGCGCTCCGTGAGCGCCGCCAGGCGGAGTTCAGTTAGCCGGACAGCCTCGGCCGTTGCCCAGGGCTCGGTGTTGAAGTCCGAGAGCGGCTCTCCGCGCCACAGCTCCAGGGCGTCGTCGTAAGCCGCCAGCTCCTCGGGGCCGGCCGCTCCGTCCTGCGCCGCCGCTGCGGCACGCGCGGTGCGGATCCGCCTCACGAAGTCGACGGCGTCAACGGCCTCGGGTACGACGGCCGCGCGGTAGCCGACGCCGTCCCGTGCGACCAGGTCAGGCGCCCCGACGGCCGCCAGGCTGCGTCGGAGCCTCGAGACACGCACCTGCAGAGCATTCATTGGGTCGGCCGGCAGCGCCGACTCCGCCCAGAGCCGGTCGACCAGCATCGTGGCCGGGATGGTCCGGCCTGGGGACAGCAGGAGCTGGGCCAGCAACGCTCTTTCGCCGGCACCAGCCAGCCGCGTGGTCCGACCGCCGACGACGATCTCCATAGGCCCGAGCAGCCGAAAACCGAGCTCGTCCATGGTCCTCCGCTCCGCTCCGGGTCTCATCGTGCACGAGCCGGCGATGGTCGGCAAGCGCCCCCACCGGCCACCGGACCGGCGCACCATCGCCATGCGCGCCGGTCCGGAGGACCTCAGACCGTGACGGCCTCCTGGTCCTGTGCCGCGGGTGCGGCAGGTCGCGTCGACTTCAGGGTCACCGCAGCAAGGATCGCACCCGCGGCCGCGATCCCGGCCGCGCCCACAAGCCCGGCGGAGAAGCCGTCGGTCAGAGCGGCGACGTCACCGACCTGGTCGGCGCCAAACGCGGACGCGACCGCCGTCATCGCAGCCAGCCCCAGGGCCGAGCCGACCTGGTAGTTGGTGTTGACGATCCCCGACGCCAGGCCTCCCTCCTCAGGAGCGGCGCTGGAGAGCGCCATTCCCAGCGATGGGATGAAGGCCATGGCCATCCCCGCTGCTGTCACCAGCGTTGCAGGGAGAACGTCGACGACGAAGCTGCCGTCGGACCGGAGCATCGACAACCACACGAGCCCGGCTGCCAGCGTGGCCAGGCCGGCGACTGTCATCGCCTTGGGGCCGAACGACGCGATCAACCGTGGGGCGGCGACGATCATCCCGACCATGATGGTCACAGTCAGTGGCAGAAGTGCGGCACCGCTGGCGAAGGCGCCGAGCCCCAGCACCTGCTGCAGGTAGAGGTTGATGAAGAAGAACATCGGGATCCAGGCGGCCCCCAGCAGGAGCTGGGCCAGGTTGGCAGCAGCCAGATTCGGTGCCTTGAAGATGCCCAGCCTCATCAGGGGCTGGCGCAGCCGGGCCTGGAGCAGGACGAAGAGCCCCAGCAGGACGATCCCGCCGAGCCCGAAGAGCAGCGTGCCCGGGGAGGCCCAACCGGCCTCAGGTGCGCGCACGACCGCGTACACGACCGCGGCGAGCCCGGCCGTGACCGTGATCGCACCGGTCACGTCGAGCGATCCGCGCTGGGTCGAGCCGGCCGGCATGGCCGATGGGGTGAGCAGCAGGACGACTGCGGCCAGCGGGAGGTTGATGAAGAACACCCATGGCCAGCTGGCGTACTCGGTGAGCACACCACCGAGGAAGACACCAGCGGTTCCGCCGGCAGGTGCGGCGGCACCGTAGAGGGCCAGGGCCTTGGTGAGCTCCTTCGGCGAGCCCCCAAAGATCGTGAACAGGAGCGTCAGTGCAGCAGGGGCGATCAGGGCCGCTCCGGCACCCTGGACCGCCCGACCGGTCAGCTCGGCGCCGACGCCGCCCGCGAAGCCCGCGACAAGCGAGCCGAGAGCCAGGACCGCCCAGCCGGCCAGGAAGATCCGGCGGGCTCCGAACAGGTCGGACAGTCGGCCCCCGAGCAGCAGCAGACCTCCAAACGCCACGACATAGGCGTTGAAGACCCAGCTGAGGTCCTGGGGTGTGAAGCCGAGGTCGCTCTGCATCTCTGGCAGCGCGACCCCGATGATGGAGGTGTCCATGATGACCATGAACTGGGCCGCGGCGATGAGGCCGAGTGCCAGCCAACGCCGGCTGCTCAGCCCCCCAGCGGGTGGTGGGGATGTGGACATGGTGTGCCTCTCTGTGTGGGTCGGCCGGTGTCAGCCGTTGTCCGCACTCTGCGCATTGGGGCTTTCCTCCCGCTGTCCAGGCGCTGTCCGCGGGAAGGGCTCACGTGCCTCAAGGCCAAGGGTCTGCACGTCGGGCAGCACTTCTACCCGGAACGTCGTCCCCGCGAGCGCGTTCTTCACGTCTGCGGTCGACATCGACCCGTGGAGGCTCACTCGTGACGTTCTGGCGTTGGCGGCCACGATCCTCACGCCTGGCACGTCACGGAGCCGGGCGGTGATATCGCGGACGCAGTGCCGGCAGCTCATCCCTCTGATGATCAGCTCCAGGTCAGACATGACAATCTCCTTCGTGGACCGTTGTCGGACAGCCCACGCTCCGGCTGTCCGCTGTCCGATCGCTGTCCGGCGGAACGCCGCCGATCTCGGGTGCTGGTGGGCCCTTCCCCCGCCACGGACAGCACCGTGACAGCCGCTGGAAACCCCCGAGCGCGAGCATCGAGGCACGTACCGACCGGGAACCCAGCCCCGGCTGCAAGACCCGAAGGGACGTGTGTGAGATGGCCGCATCGCTGATCATCGAGTGGGAGACGGGCACCTGCACCGGGTGGCTGCACCCTCGCAACGGCTACTACGCGGGCGACTTCCCTAGGCCAGAGCCGGCCCGCCCGACGCCCGCCGCAACCTGAGCAGGCCGCACAGCCTGCGCCGGGCCAGGACCCGCGTCGGGTCTCACCCGGCAGCTGGGACATGTTGGTCCAGCAGCTCTCGGGCTTCCGACAGCGGCCGACGCGCCGCTGCGAGAGGTCGGATCTTGTTCAACGCCCGAGGCGAGCCGATGGACACAGCCCCGTGCAGCCGACCGTCCTCGTCCACGAATGCGACGGTGACTGCGTCGCTCTTCGTCTCCCCGGCAAGGACAACTTCGTGAAGGCCGGGCCTAGGTCCCCCATGCACCGTCACCGCCTTCCCGTGGAGCCGGGTGGCGAACGACTCCGGCACATCGAAGGGACCGGGGTCGGACCTGAGGCCAAGGTCGTGGGCGATCACTCGGGCCGCGTGACGTCCCTGAGCGAGGGCGGAGCCCCAGTGCTCTCCGCGCGTGGTGGCACCCTCGCGGCGGATCCGGGCGACGTCGCCGGCCGCATAGACGCGGTCCGCGGCGATGACTCGCAGCCGGTCGTCGACGAGCACGCCCCGGTCCGGGGTCAAGGACATGGCTGTCAGAGCGGCCACAGCCGGTGTGACCCCCGTCGCAACCAGGACCACGTCGACCGCGACGTTGGTTCCGTCCGAGAGTCGCATGATCAGCGCGTCGGCCAGACCGCACACCTCGAGCAACGATTTTCCGAAAGCAGTCGTGAACTCGCGCTGCTGCCGTTCCTGCACCCAGCCAGAGACGCTAGCTCCGAACAGTCGACGCATGGGGGCCGGATCCGGGTCGACCAACGTCACCGCACACCCCTCCGAGGACAGGGCATCGGCTGTCTCCGCCCCGAGCAGTCCTCCACCCACCACGCCGACGCGTGCCGGCTGACCGCTACGGCGGCGGGCGATGTCGTCCAGTGCCGCACGAAGCGCGAAGGCGTCCGCGGCGGTACGCAGCACCTTGACGCGGTCGGACAGCCCGGTCGACTGTGGTGTGGCCAGGGTCCGGGGGTCGGCACCCGTCGCGACAAGAACCGCGTCGTAGTGCACCGCGGTGCCGGAATCGAGGTGGGCGGCGCGGCCGACCGGGTCTAGACGAGTCGCGCGAGTACCGTGCCACACGGTGGTCGCGTCGTCATCGGGGAGTGGGAGGGCGATCGAGGCAAGAGTGACCTGCCCCTGCAGGAGTCCCTTGTTCACCGCGGTGCGGTTGTAAGGAGTGTCTGCTTCTCCGTTCACTACGGTCAGTCGACCGTCGTACCCAAGCGTGCGCAGCTCGATCGCGGCGGACACACCTGCGGCGCCGGCGCCGAGGATCAACACGCCGCCCTGGTGGCTGTTCAGATTCATTTGCTCTCCTGTGAGGGGCCGACCACGCTGGCCGGCAAGGCGGGGTCAGGCCTGGCCGACCTGACCCCGGAAGCGGCGAAGGCGCAGGCTGTTCGTCACGACGAAGACTGACGAGAACGCCATGGCGGCGCCGGCCAGCATCGGGTTGAGCAGCCCGGCCACGGCCAAAGGGATCGCTGCCACGTTGTAGGCGAAGGCCCAGAACAGGTTGCCCTTGATGGTCGCCAGGGTGCGGCGCGAGAGCCGGATAGCGTCGGCGGCCGATCGGAGGTCCCCACGTACCAGGGTGAGGTCACTGGCCTCGATCGCCACATCGGTGCCGGTCCCCATCGACAGACCGAGGTCCGCCTGGGCCAGGGCAGCGGCATCGTTCACGCCGTCGCCGACCATCGCCACGACCTTGCCTTGTTCCTGCAGTCTGCGGACCACGGCAACCTTGTCCTCAGGGAGCACCTCAGCAATCACGCTGTCGGGGCCGGCTGGGATGCCAACCTCGGCAGCGACGGAGCGCGCCACGGCCTCGTTGTCCCCGGTCAGCAGCACCGGCGTCAGCCCCAGCTCGGTGAACTGCGCAATCGCCTCGGCCGAGGTGGGCTTGACCACGTCGCTCACGACGAGCACTCCTCGTGCATGTCCGTCCCATCCCACGGCGACGGCGGTTCGGCCCTGCTGCTCCGCGTCCCTCATGGCGGCCTGGAGCTCTTCGGGTAGGTACTGGGACCACTCGGCGAGCAGTCGTTCGCGGCCCACCAGCACCGCGTGGCCGTCCACGATTCCCTGAACGCCGAGTCCGGCAACGTTGGCAAAGTCCTCCGCAGTCGGCAGCTCGCCGACCCGATCCCGCGCCCCGGCAGCGATCGCCTGGGCAATCGGGTGCTCCGAGGCGTGCTCGAGGGAACCCGCGAGCCGAGCGACCTCGTCGGCGTCCTCTCCGACCCTCGCTACGACGTCGACGAGCGTCATTCGGCCAGTGGTGACCGTGCCAGTCTTGTCGAGCACGACGGTGTCGACCCGCCGGGTGTTCTCGAGCACCTCGGGGCCCTTGATCAGAATGCCGAGCTGGGCACCCCGGCCGGTGCCGACCATGAGTGCTGTCGGGGTGGCCAGACCCAGCGCACACGGGCAGGCGATGATCAGCACCGCCACGGCGGCCGTGAAGGCGGCACCCGCACCCGCACCGGCCCCGAACCAGAATCCCAGAGTGGCGACCGAAAGGGCGATGACGATGGGCACAAAGATGCCGGAGATGCGGTCGGCGAGCCGCTGTGCCTGCGCCTTGCCGTTCTGAGCGTCCTCGACCAAACGGGCCATCTGCGCCAGCTGGGTCTCGGTGCCGATCCGCGTGGCGCGGACCAGGATCCGCCCACCGGCGTTGACCGTCGCCCCCACGACCGTGTCGCCCGGGCCAACCTCGACGGGGACCGACTCGCCCGTGAGCATCGAGGCGTCTACCGCGGAGGAGCCCTCCAGGATCAAGCCGTCGGTAGCGATCTTCTCTCCTGGCCGGACCACGAACATGTCGTCCACCTGGAGATCTTCGGTGGGAATGCGTACCTCCTGGCCAGCCCGAACCACAGACACTTCCTTGGCCCCGAGCTCCAGCAGGGCACGCAACGCTGCCCCGGCCCGTCGCTTCGATCGCGCCTCGAAGTACCGTCCGGCGAGGATGAAGGTGGTGACCCCGGCGGCGGCCTCGAGATAGATGTTGCCGAGCCCGTCGGTCCGCTCGATGGTCAGGGCGAAGGGATGCGTCATCCCGGTCTCGCCGGCAGTGCCGAAGAAGAGCGCAAACAGTGACCAGCCCAGTGCCGCGAGCGTACCGACCGACACGAGCGTGTCCATGGTGGCCGCGCCGTGCCGTAGGTTGGTCCACGCCGCCTTGTGCAACGGCCAGGCGCCCCACAGAACCACCGGCGCTGCCAACGTGAGTGAGAGCCACTGCCAGTAGGTGAACTGCCAGGCCGGCACCATAGCCATGGCGATTACCGGCACTGAGAGGATCGCGCTAAGAGTCAGACGCTGTTTCAGGGGCGCCACCGGGTCGGGATCGGCAGCCTCATGTCCGGGCTCGGCGCGGCTGCCGTCAGGTTGCGGCAGGCGTGCGGTGTAGCCGGCGCTCTCGACAGCGGCGACGAGGGCAGCGGTGTCGACCGGCGTCGACTCCCCGATGGTGACCTTTGCCTTCTCGGTGGCGTAGTTCACGGTGGCCACGACGCCGTCCAGCTTGTTGAGCTTGCGCTCGATCCGATTAGCGCACGACGCACAGGTCATGCCGCCAATCTGCAGCTCGATCTGTTCGCCTATCTCGGGGGTGCCTTGGAGGCTCATGTCAGGTCCTTCGGGTTTGTGGCGGAGGTGCCGATCCGGTGCGATCAGGTGGAGCCCTCTCCGCCGCCGGGGGGTCAGACGGCGGAGAGGGGTAACGGGGCCGGAGGTCAGCTGTTGACGAGCTGGTAGCCGGCTTCCTCGACCGCCTCCTGGACCCGGGTCGGGTCGAGGTCGGAGGCGGACGAGACGATGACCTGGCCGGAGCCCAGGTCGACCTCGACGTTGGTGACGTCCGTGAGCTGGCTGATCTCCTCAGTCACCGACATCGCGCAGTGCGAGCAGGTCATGCCTGAGACCGTGTAGGTGCTCGTGGTGCTCATGGGTTCAGTCCCTTCTGTTGGGTTGGCCTGGGCGCCGGGCGGCACTCAGGTGTCAGTGGTTGTGCTCCTCCTGCCCGGGCTCGTCCGCCTCTCCGGCGTCAGCCGGGAGGGTGGGCTCGGTGGACTCCGCTGAAGCTTTGGCGGAGAGCGTGAACGCCGCGGTCCGCACGCGTCCGTCGTGGCGGAAGTCGAGGAAGAGTCGGTAGTCACCGAGCGAGGGCACTTCAGCGTCGAACGCAATCTCAGGGCCGGAGTCCGTCCGCCCGTCGCCCGGCACACCATCCGGGTGTACGTGCAGATAGGCGAGGTCGTCGTCACGCAGAGCGACCAGGTGGCCGTAGGCGCCCAGGTACGGCTCCAGGTCCGTGACAGGTGCACCATCACGCATGACCGTCAGGGTCAGCCTCGACGTGGCACTCGGCTCGAGGTCGCCGACGAGGCGCACGTCGTACCCGTCCACACGCGCCGTCCGGTTCGCTGCCGGAAGCGTTGCCGGCCGGTAGCGGCCCGCGACGGAGAGATCGTGTCCCAGCGTGTAACCGGTCTCGGCGCCCTCGACATGAAAGTCCGCGAACACCCGGTACTCCCCGGGGCGCGAAAGGGTGACCGGCACCGACCAGGTGCCCCCCTCATCAAGCAACGGGTGCACGTGCTGATAGTCGGTGAGATCACGTCGTACGACGATCAGGTGCATGTCCTTGCCGTGGCTCTTCTCGTACGCCGTGACAGGGCTCCCTGCGAGGTCGGTCACGCGGAACTGCAACTGTGTCTCACCGGGGCCGGGAAGACTGTCCTTGAGCAGGTCCAGGGAATAGCCGTTCTGGGACACCGTCAGGCCGCCGGGCAGCTCCAACCCCGCCGACTCAACAGGGTCGGTCGGCGTGTCGTGCCGCCCGCCATGCTCCCCAGCCGTCGGGGCTCCAACGTCGGGGGCCTCGTGCTCTCCGCCATGCCGCTCCGGGACGACCTCTACCGGCCCGACAGCGGCACCGATGCCCGTAGCTGCGCCGGCGACCACGGCAAGGCCTAGCACGAAGCTGCCGACTCGGGCTGTGGTGTTCATGGTTGTCTCCTCGGTGCCGTCGAGGTCACGGTCGTCTCGTGTCTCGACCCGGTTCGCTCTGTCATAAAAGGAGCCTCGAGGAGCGGGCTTTCCGTCCGCTGTCCATGGGCTGTCGGCGCACCATCACCAAGTGGGTCCGCCAGTGAGCCGAGGGACCACCGCGAGCGTGCGGCTGCTTCTGGTGATCCTCCGCGAGCGCCACCAGGGTTGGCTCGTCGCTCTCTCGGTGACCCACGAAGTCGCGACGCAGCTGCTCCAGGAATGCCGTCAGCCCGTCGAGCAGTGCTTGTACTGGCACCAAGTACCTGAGCAACGGCGTTTCGGGCTGGATGTCACCGATCCCGACGGTGGCCAGCGCAAGAGTGAAAGGTACAGCGAGGCGACAGAGTCGGAATCTGCTGCAGGCTCCAACGAGGACCCGAAGCAGAACTTCTGCGGCATGCTTGGCAGGTACGGTGGATCGCCGGACCAAACCGAAGAGGCCATGGGCAATGGTGCCGAAGCCACCCGCGCGCAAAAGGCCCATTCGCGAGGTCGGGGTGATCGGACAAACCGCTGACAGCTGCCGGCCGCCTCGGTGAAGATGACTGCGCACACCACAGCCAAAGTCTTCATTCGGGGGTTTCTCTCGTGCTGTTCCGTCGCGCGTTCGCCGCGCTCACCGTCACCCTGGTCGCCGCGTCCGGCCTGACCGTCGTCGATGCGGCCGCCGCGCCGCCAGCCGAGGCCGCGGTGGTAAAGAAGCGGCTGATGAAGATGACCCGTGAACTCAAGGTCGCCCGGGAGGTCCGCCGCGGCTACGACCGGGACAAGTTCACCCACTGGATCGACGCCGACTCCGATGGATGCGACACCCGGCGTGAGGTTCTGATCGCCGAGGCGAAGCG
>JBFIWG010000067.1:0-12432 GCA_041606495.1 Nocardioidaceae bacterium | reverse complement strand
TCCGGCAAAACATCTCACATTGCGAGACTTCCCGCGCCATGATGCATCAGGGAGCGCCAAGGCGTCCGACACCTGGACGCTTCGGTCAGGCGAGCGACGCGGCGAGATCTGCGAGAGCGGCGGAGGCGTCCTCCAAGAGCGGGTCGCCGTGACCGACGAGGATCGTGCTCGGCGAAAGCTGGGCGAGCTTGCGGACCGACTCGGCGGCGGCCGCCTCGTCCTCGGTGAACTGTGGCAGGGAACCGGTCAGGCCGTCGGTGTTGGTCAGCGCGTCCCCCGCGACGAGCACCCCGGTGCCACTGTCGTAGACCGCCAGGTGGCCTGCAGTGTGGCCGGGCGTCGCGACGACCTGCAACCCCAGCACGTCGTCGCCGTCCCCGAGCGTCTGAAGGCCGGCGGCATCGACGTCGGGCAGGTCGGCCGTCCCGACGTACCCGGTCGCGTTGGTGGCTCGGGTCAGGACCTCGCCGACGCTGCCCACGTGGTCTCCGTGCTTGTGGGTCAGCACCACGTGCCGCACCCCGGCCCACCCTGGTCCGGCGTCGCCGAGCACGGAACCGATGGCGTCGGCGCTTCCGTCGGCCCCGGTGTCGACGACGGCTGCCTCACGGCCGCGGACGAGCACGTAGGCGGAGACGAATCCGAGGTTCACCCGCGACCAGGCCAGGTCGTCTGCATCACCTTCGGGAGTCGGCGAGCCGGCCGGCGTCGACCCGTCACCCGCGCCGTCCTGCGCGCCGCTGCAGGCCGCGAGACCGAGCACGGCGAAACCGACCACACCTCTCCCCGTCAAGGTCAGGAACGACCGGCGCCCCATCGCGTGTGTCGATATCGGGCCCATGACCCGACCCTCGTCCCGGCCACCCGGCCAGGTCAAAGCCTGGCTCGTCGTCCCCCGACGAGGGGTGGAATGTCCGTTTGTTACCAAACTGTGGGGAAAGACGCAGTTGTTGTTGCATGTCTGTGGGGTGCGGGGCCGTAGCGTGCTTGATATCGGGCCAACTGCCGGGGGGATAAACATGGGAATCAAGTCAGACGTCGGTGAAGTCACCGAAGAGCAGCCTCGGCACGAGCTGGACGTGCTGTTCGCGCTGTATCAGGGCGCCGAGTCACTGCGCCGTGGTCCGCTACCGGGCAAGCGCCGAGCCATGGTCCCGGTCGACTCGCGCGACTGCGACCGCGCGATCTCCGAGGCCGCGGCTGTCCCGCTCAAGCTCGTCCGCTCGCACAGCGCCTAGCCGCTCAGCCCTCCACCTGGTCGACGAGACTCATCACGGCCTCGACCAGGGCTCGCCCGTCCAGCAGCTCTCGGTCGTTGTGGTCCGCTCCCGGGACCTCGACCAGCTCCGCCAGCTCCCCGGCCGCCCGCGCCACGGCCCGACTCTGCTCAGGGGGCACGATCGAGTCGGCTGTGCCCAGCACCACCGTCACCGGCGCTTTCACCCTGCCCATGTGATCCACCACCGGATACCTGTCCCGCAACAGCAACCCGACCGGCAGCAACGGGTAGTGCACCTGGCCGAGCTCCACCAGACTCATGAACGGTGAGCGGAGCACCAGACCGGCGGGCGGATGCTCGGCGGCGAGCTCGGTGGCCACCGCCGATCCCAGGCTCTCGCCGAAGTAGATGAGCCGCCCCGGGTCCACGTCGACCTCGTCGAGGAGGAACGACCTCGCCGCGCGTACGTCGAGCGCGAGGCCCTCCTCGCTGGGACGGCCCGCGTTCCCGCCGTACCCCCGGTAGTCGAACAGCAGCACCGAGACGCCACGTTCGGACAGGGCACGGGCCAACGGCGCCCGGACCGCACGGTTGCCGGCATTGCCGTTGGCGACCAGCACGGTGATGCCTCGGTCAGGCTCCGAGGCGGGCACCCACCAGGCGGCGAGCTCGAGCCCGTCCGCGGTCCGAAGCACAACGTCCTGCGCCCCCGGGACGACGGTTCCGGCCGGGGGCACGACGTCCGAGTCAGGGAAGTAGATCAGGCGCCGCTGGAGGACCCACGCCAGCGCCACGAGGAGCACGGCGACCACCACCACGATGAGGACGGCCCGCCGCATGCCTCCAGTGTGCCCGCGTACCCTGGGGCAATGCTCCGACGGACCCGCGCATGACCGACACCGACTCTGACCAGCAGCTGACCTTCGCCGACCTCGGCATCGACAAGCGCGTTCTCCGCGCGCTCAACGACGTCGGCTACGAGTCACCCTCGCCGATCCAGGCCGCGACCATCCCCGCCCTCCTCGAGGGTCGGCACGTCGTCGGGCTCGCCCAGACCGGCACCGGCAAGACCGCGGCGTTCGCGATCCCGATCCTGTCCCAGATCAACCTCAAGCAGAAGAAGCCGCAGGCACTGGTGCTCGCACCCACCCGCGAGCTGGCACTGCAGGTCTCCGAGGCCTTCGAGCGGTACGCCGCCCACCTCCCCGGCGTGCACGTGCTGCCGGTCTACGGCGGCCAGGGGTACGGCGTGCAGCTCTCCGCCCTGCGCCGAGGAGTGCACGTGATCGTGGGTACGCCGGGCCGCGTCATGGACCACCTGGACAAGGGCACGCTCGACCTGTCCGAGCTCCGGTTCCTGGTGCTCGACGAGGCCGACGAGATGTTGAAGATGGGCTTCCAGGAGGACGTCGAGACGATCCTCGCCGAGACGCCCGAGGAGAAGCACGTCGCGCTCTTCTCGGCCACGATGCCGGCGCAGATCCGGCGGATCTCGAAGAAGTACCTCACCGACCACGAAGAGATCACCGTCAAGAACAAGACGGTGACCGCAGCGAACACCACGCAGCGCTACCTGCAGGTCGCGCACCAGCAGAAGCTCGATGCCCTGACCCGCCTGCTCGAGGTCGAGAACTTCGAGGGCATGATCATCTTCGTCCGCACCAAGCAGGCCACCGAGACGCTGGCCGAACGGCTGCGCGCACGTGGCTTCAGCGCCGCAGCGATCAACGGCGACATCGCTCAGAACCAGCGCGAGCGGACCATCAACCAGCTCCGCGACGCCAAGCTCGACATCCTGGTCGCGACCGACGTCGCCGCCCGCGGGCTCGACGTGGAGCGGATCAGCCACGTCGTGAACTACGACATCCCCACCGACACCGAGTCCTACGTGCACCGGATCGGGCGGACCGGTCGCGCAGGTCGCACCGGCGACGCGCTGTCGTTCATCACCCCGCGTGAGCGGCACCTGCTCAAGGCCATCGAGCGCGCTACCCGCCAGCCGCTGACGCAGATCCAGCTGCCCACGATCGAGGACGTCAACGTCACTCGGGTCGCGAAGTTCACCGACTCGATCACCGAGGCGCTCAGCTCGGAGCAGATCTCGTTCTTCCGGGACCTGATCTCCTCCTACGAGCAGGAGCACGACGTCCCCGCCGCCGACATCGCCGCCGCCCTGGCCGTGATGGTGCAGGACGACCAGCCCCTGCTGATGGAGCCTGCTCCCGAGCCGGCGCCGACTCGCGTCTTCGACGGCAAGCGCTCCGAGAAGGGCGGCGCCTGGGACCACGCGAAGGGCAAGCGACGGTACGACGACGAGCGGCCGCCTCGACGCGAGGGCAAGCCGAGGCGTGGACGCTCCGACGTACCCATGGCGACGTACACCATCGCGGTCGGCAAGCGGCACAAGGTGGAACCCCGCCAGATCGTGGGTGCCCTTGCGAACGAGGGCGGGCTGAACCGCACCGACTTCGGGCACATCGACATCCGCGGTGACCACTCACTGGTAGAGCTACCGGCCGACCTGCCGCAGGAGACTTGGTCGGCCCTGGAGCGCACCCGGATCTCCGGCAAGCTCATCGACCTCAGCCTGGGCGGGCCACCGAAGGCAGCGAGCGGCGACGGCCCGAAGAAGAAGCCTCGCAGCAAGAAGCCTCGCGACTAGCGGAGGGGCCTACCTGCCCGCCTCGGCCTGCGCCGCCTCCAGCGTGTGGTGGTTGCCGGCGTTGGTCCGAGCGGTGTCACCTACGTCGCAGAACTCGAGGCGCCAACCGGTGAGACTGCGCGCGATGGTCCACGTCCGGCCACCGTCAGCCACCCCTGTGTAGACGCCGTTCTCCTCAGTGAAGTCAATGGGATCGTCCCGCGTCATCGCTACATCCATCCCGCCAGCGTCGTCGGAGTCTGTCCCGAGACAGTTACTCCACCGTACTGCCGTTGCTCGATGCGCACAGCGGGTTCCTGGCAAAGCCAGTGCGCCTTCGGCATCAGCAGGTGCCGGCGACACCCTCGGCGGTGTACGGCTCGGGCTGGTCCTCGGCGTTCCGCAGCGTCAGCTGCGCGCTGACGTCGGCACATCCCTTCCGGGGGAAGAAGAGCCAGCGGTCCAGCGCGCTCGGGTCATCGGTCACGCCAGAGGCAGAGAATCCTCGCGAGTCGATCGACCCGTCCTTCAGCTCTCTCGTGGCCCGAAGCATCACCGTGTCCACCTGCCAGCCGTCCGGAACCGCGGTTACGGTCACCCGGATGCAGGGCCGACCCTTGTCGTTGATCGCTCTCGTCAGAGCCGCGTCGAGCTCGGGCGCGGGCTTTTCTACCGGGGACAGCGGCAGCGGCTCCAGCACCTCGTTGGCCTCCTCGCAGCTTCGCTGCTCCAGCGCGAAGGCGCCGGTGTCCTCCGCGGACGCCTCATCGGCCGGCGCATCACCACAGCCGGAGGTGAGCACCAACGCGATCAAGGGCACCGCTGCCCTGGCAAGTGAGTGCACGCTGTTCCCCCTCGATGCCGGCGACGATCACCAACACCCTAAGCACGCAAGGGAGATCTGACACGGTATCGCCGCATCCAGCGCTCAGTCGTCGTCCTCGCCGATCTCGATCTCGGCGAGCCAGTAGTCGGCGTTGGCCGGGTCGGGGTTGCCGAACCGGGCGTTCGCCGCCCACAGGTCACCGTCGACCAGCGCGACCGTCGTCGGCACGTCGAGGTTGTCGTTGGTCAGCTCGTCGACCAGCTCGCCCTTGAGCCGGCTGCGGGAGAGCTCGAGGACTGCGACCAGGTTGATCCGGTTGCGCACGACGTACAGGGTGCGGCCGTCCTTCTCCAGACCGTCGCCGTTCGTGACGCTGTAGCCGTCGAGGTCAAGCTCGCGTGTCTCCCCCGTCCGCCGGTCAACGCGGAACAGCTTGCCGGCCGTGGACTGGACGATGACGAGCCAGCGACCCGACTTCACGATCCCGTTGGCGTTGAACTCCCCTGCCTGGAACTCGATGTCACCGGTCAGCGGAAGGGTCTTGACCTGGCGCGACCGAGGGATCGCATCCGGCCGCAGCGGAACCCGTGCGAGCTCCTGGTTGAACGAGTCGGTGGCGTAGACCCACCGCTTGGTCACCACGAGGTCGTTGACGAAGCGGCCGTTGGCCGACGGGAGGGTGTACGTCGCCAGCACCCGACCGGTCCGGGCGTGCTGGGCCCGGATCTCGCCGGTCGGCCCGCCGGCCACCCAGATCAGGGGCCGCCAGCGGTCGTAGTCGATGCCCACCGCGGGCTTGCCGGTCTTGCTCCGTCGCAGGATCTTGGTTGCCCCAGTATCGGGGTTGGCGCGCAGGATCTCACCCGTCGCGAGAGAGCCCGAGTAGACCCACCTCCCGTCGGTGGTGACGCCCTCCGGCTGCCAGCCCACCGGAAGGTCGATCCGGTCGTCGTCGTGCTCGTCGGCGGTCACGGGCGCTGCCGCTAGCGGAACCAGTGCGATCGACAGCGCAGCCGCCGCTGCCGTCCTTGCGAGTGTGCGAGTCATCAGGGTGACCTCCATCGTCCAGCCCACCGACAGGGCGGGCGGCTAGGTGACCCCGGACCTCCATCCTCCGACGGCACCGGTTGGGGGTCAACGCCCCGCGACGGGGTCTGGCGACGGTTCGGCCGCACGGGCAGAGTGGGCAGGTGGCCTCATCTTCTTCGCCGAGCTCCGAGGTCCAGGTGCGCGCGGCGAAGCCTGCTGACATCGGGGCGCTGGCCGACGTGCTCGCGGGCGCCTTCGCCAGTGACCCCTACTTCAGCTTCACGTCGGCCGACGACCAGACCGGTGAGCGTCTCCGGTCCTTCTTCACCGGCACCTTGCGCTTCTTCTCCCACCAGCTTTCGGACACGTTGACGACGCGGGACCTGTCCGGGGTCGCGATCTGGCTTCCGCCAGGACATCACCATGCGACGGCGCTGGAGAGCCTTCGCATGCTCCCCTCCCTCGCCGAGCTGTCGGGCTGGCGTCGTCTGCCGATGGTGCTGTCGTCCTTCGGGGAGCTCGACAAGCGCCACGAACGGCTGGTGCCCGGGCCGCACTGGTATCTGCTCGCCCTCGGTGTGCGCCCCGGCAAGCAGGGGCGGGGGATCGGGACGGCGCTGATGAGCCCGGTCCTGGAGCGGTGCGACAGGAAGGGCTTGCCGGCGTACCTCGAGACGGCCCTGGAGCGGAACCTCAGGCTGTACGAACGCAACGGTTTCCGCGTCGTCGAGTCGCTGAACATGCCCAAGAGCACCGTCCCGGGCTGGCTGATGCGCCGCGACCCCAGCTGACCCGGTGTCCTGGTACGTACCAGCACATGTGTGTTTGAGTAGAACCTCGCCGGTGCCCGCTCGGGCGCATCGAAGCAGACTGGGAGACCTCATGAGCAGTGCGTTCCTGCTGGTGCAAGCCGCGTCCGGTCAGGCCGGAACCGTCGTAGCCGCGATCGGTGCGATGCCCGACGTGGAGATGGTGGAGGCGATCACCGGTCCGTACGACGCGGTGGCTCGGGTGCGCGGTGCGCACGACGAGGCCGAGCGGGTACGTCGGGAGGTCGCCGAGCTCGACGACGTGGTGCGCACCCTGACCTGCCTGGTGGGCGCGGCCACCGCACCAGAGGCCTGAGCGCAACTCACCAACCGGGCTGCAGGGCGGCCCGTCGGTCCCGCTTGCCCAACCACCAGGCGGCCAGCCCTCCACCGATCGCGCCGAACAGGTGACCCTGCCAGGAGACGCCGGGCTGTCCGGGCAGCACGCCCAGCAGCAGTCCGCCGTAGAAGACGAGCAGGCCCACGCCGATCAGGATGTGTGACGGCGTGCGCGAGAAGAAGCCGCGCAGGAGCAGGTAGACCAGCCAGCCGAACGCCAGGACCGATGCGCCAAGGTGCACGCTGTTGTCGGGGCCGGTGAGCCACACGCCCACGCCACCGACCACCCAGACGAGTGCCGTGACGAGAGCCCAGCGCGCCACGCCAGCCAGCAGGATGAGGAACCCGAACAGCAGGAGCGGGCCGGTGTTCGAGAACAGGTGACCCCACCCGACGTGAAGCAGCGGCCCAAAGATGATCCCGTCGAGACCGTCGACCTCGCGCGGCTGGACGCCTGCGGCATCCAGCCGGTTGACCAGGATCGTGTCGACCAGCTCGATCAGGTAGAGCAGCGCGACGAAGGCTCCGATCACCTGCGCCGCGACCACGGCGGTGGGCCGCCTGGAGGTGCCCTCGATTCCCGGTCTCACGGTCGCCATTCGTCAACGGTACCCAGCCACCGGAAGCCGGCCCAACCGTCGCAGGCACACCCCGATGCCGTAGCCAACCGCGTGCTTTCCGACCCCCTCAGGCGTGAATTGCCTCGTTATTCCGATTCACGGCAAATGTTTGATAGCACCCTAAACGGGCATCTCAGGACAAAACGTCACTGCCGCACTCGGGAGGCCACGATGAAGCCACAGCACCGCGCTGTCGATCGACCCACTCGCTTCCGCAGCTACAAGACCCGCACCCGGATCATGGCCGCCGTGACCGCGACGGTCACCGCCTCGGCCCTGGTGGCCGTCGCCGGTAGTGGGACCGCCACGGCGAAGCCGCAGCAGCGCACCTTGACGGACTTCATCGCCAAGGGCACCTCAGCCGGGTCGCAGGTGGTTCGCGAGCAGCTCGCGTCCTCGGACTCCACCGCGTTGAGCGTGCTCGGCTGCACCCGCTACGTCCCCACCAAGCGGGCCAACTACGTCGCCCGCGCCGGGACCGGCGACCCGTTCCAGCTCTCACAGATCCACAGCCGCAACTGGTCGTCCAAGTCCGGCAGCGAGATCGCCTCGAACGCCACCAACAGCATCTCCGAGGGTGTCCTGGGAGCGGGGCGCATCCAGTTCGACGGGCTACGCGCCATCGCTCGCGCGATCCACACCCCCAACGGCTTCGACACCGTCGCAACCTCGCGCCTGGCGGGTCTCACCGTCGACGGGGAGACGATCGAGGCGCCGAGCCAGAAGCAGACCATCGAGG
Source organism: Nocardioidaceae bacterium (assembly GCA_041606495.1). GTDB lineage: Bacteria > Actinomycetota > Actinomycetes > Propionibacteriales > Nocardioidaceae > Nocardioides_C. The sequence goes on along the minus strand of JBFIWG010000067.1, from coordinate 4,210 downwards.
TGCCCGGCCTCGGCACCCTCTTCGTGAACTACACCAGCACGAAGGAGCGCCGCGGCTCCGCCGCCGCTTCGGTGAACGTGCTCCGGCTCGAGCAGCTCGACGGGACCGTCGTCCGCGTCGGCCGGGCCAGCGCCAACCTCAACGGCGGCGTCCCCAGCGGCGTCTTCGTGGGTGGCGCATGGGCGACCGAGACGCGCGCCATCGGGGAGCAGGTCGAGTCCAAGAAGGGCTCCTTCAAACCGATCCCGTGCGAAGGAACGAACGGCAAGGCCGACTCCGTGGTGACGGCTGAGACCGAGCAGGAGGAGGCCGGAAGGTTCGGGGCCCGCCGCTCGATCGTCCAGGGCGACCAGACCCGACGGATGGCCGAGGGCGCCAACCGCTCACGCGTCGCCTACGCCGCCCTTGCCGGCGGCCGGCTGGAGCTGTACGGCGTCACTGGGCGGGCGAACGTGACCCGCAACGCCGACGGCAGCTACGAGAAGAACATCGCCGGCACCAACATCGGCAAGATCGTCGTCGACGGCGAGCCGGTCACGCCTCCTCGCGAGGGCCAGACCCTCGAGCTGCCCGGCATCGGGTCGATCACGATGGGCAAGACCAACCAGGTCAGGAACGGCCTTCGCGTCATCGGCGCCCACGTCGTACTCCTCAACGGGACCGAGGCCGACACGGTGGTGAACCTCGGCAACGCCCGCCTCTACATCAAGAAGGGCTAGCCCACACGAGACGCCGCCGGAAGCCGCTGCATGGCTTCCGGCGGCGTTCTGCTTCTGTCAGACGAGGGTTTGCCAGGCGGCCGGTCCGGAAAGCCTCGTTGCATGCGAATGCTGAGCTTCCTCCGGCGAACTCCCTGCGCCCTCCTGCTGCTCGCACAGCTGCTCGGCGTGCTGCTGTACCCCTTCATGGAGGGGACCTTCGCCGGCCGTTCCCTGCTCGCCGTCTTCGGCCTGGTCGTGCTCGGGCTGACCATCCTGGCCGTGCGCGCCACGCCAGGTCTGTGGTGGGTAGCCGTGACGCTGGCAGCGCCCGCGCTCTGCCTGCTGGTTGCCCAGCTGCTCACCGGGTCGGCCGCACTGGTGCCCTACACCGCGGCGTTCGAGGCGGCGGTGTACTTCTACGCCGCGTTCAGCATGCTGCGCTACATGCTCGCCGACGACAAGGTCACTACCGACGAACTGTTCGCGATCGGCGCCGTCTTCACCTTGCTGGCGTGGGCGTTCGCCTACACGTACATCGTGATCCAGGCGCTCCAGCCGGGCAGCTTCACCGGGGCCACCGACCCCGCCTCGGCCCGGACCTGGACCGAGCTGCTCTACCTGTCGTTCACGACGCTGTCGAGCACCGGGCTCTCCGACGTGGTGCCGATCGGCGGGCACGCCCGGAGCGTGGTCATGATCGAGCAGGTGGCCGGCGTCTTCTACATCGCGATGATCGTGACCCGGCTGGTGGGTCTCAACGCGCTCAAGGTCGGCACGCGCCGTTGAGCCGCTTGTCCGCGGCGCGCGCTGACGTTCAGACGCTTGCGGGAGCCGCCTCGGTGGGCGTCACGTGAGGGCCGCGCTCGGCCGAGGTCAGCAGCCGGTGGCTGCCCCACGAGACCAGCACGGCCAGAACGCCAGCCGTGACGGTCACCGCGAACGCCGGGGTGTAGCCACCCCAGTCGGCGAGCTGTCCGGCGACCGCCGCCCCCAGCGCGTAGCCGATCCCGGTCGCCGCAGCGAGCAGCGTCATCGCGGCACCGGTCCTCGACGGCGGCGTGATCCGCTCCCCCAGCGTGAAGGTCGTGATCATGTACGGCGCCACGCTGAACCCGAGCGCGAGCAGGGCGACCGCCAGCCCAGCGATGCTTCCGACCAGCAGCAGTGGCAGCGCGAGCACGAGCAGGGCGGCCGCGAACCAGCGCAACCGGTCCTGGAGCGCGAAGTATGACGGAAGTCCCGCGACCGCGAGACCTGCGACCACGCTGCCGATCCCGAGCAGGGCGTGCAGGAAGCCGGTGAGCCCGGGTTGCCCGGCGGCGGTGGCCAGCACCGAGCTGCCGGTCTGGACGGAGCCGAACACCGAGCCGATCACCAGCTGCATCGTGCAGAGGACGACGAGGGCAGGTGTGAGCACGCCGTGCTTCCCGAGCTGCGCAGCACCGGTGGCGGCGTGGGCGAGCACTGCGGTGTGGTGCAGCGCGAACCACGCTCCGAAGACTCCGAGGCCCACGGCGGCTGCGGCCAGGGCCACCGTCGGGTTCGCGACGGAGATGCCCAGGCCGATCAGTGCCGGACCGAGGACGAACGATGCCTCGTCTGCAGCACCTTCGTAGGAGAACGCGGCGTCGATGAGTCGGCCCTGATCCGCACCGGTGTCGTCGGTGATCGGTCGCCACCGGACACGCGCCAGCGGGCCGACCTGCGGCATGAGCGCCCCGGCCACGGCACTCGCGACCGCCGCCCAGACCCAGGGCAGGCCGGAGTGGGTGACCACCAGAACCGCGCCCAGGCTGAGCGCGCCGGCCAGGGACTGGAAGACGACGATCCGTCGCTGGCCGATGCGGTCGGCCCATGCGCCCCAGAACGGGGCGCCGATTGCGTTCGCAACGGCCAGGGCGCCGGCCGAGGCGCCTCCGGCCCCGTAGCTGCCGGTTGCGTCGGCCACCAGCAGCAGGGTGCCGAGCTGGCTCATCGCGAGCGGCAGCCGGGCGAAGAAGGCTACGACGACGTACGTCGGACCGGTCAGGCCGAACAGGCTTCTGAAGGATTGGATGGGTGACACAGGCTGCTCCGAGGTACACGAAAACCGGTGCGCACCTTCCCACCCAACAGGTACGCCAGGAGCCCTGAGCAGGCTCATCTTACCGCCGCCGGCGACCACAACAGAATTCGGTGACGTGGGAGGTGGCCGTCGGAACACCCGAGCACCGGCCCCCGCGAACTGCGGGCGCGGCTAGAGCTGATCCAGCAGCCAGGAGGGGCCCACGAAGTCGGCGCCGTCGGCGATGCGGTCGCGAAGGCCACGGTCAGCCGTCACCACGGTGACCTGTGCTCCCGTCGCAGCCGCGGCCAGTGCCTCGGCCACGATCGTGTCGTCGCCGGCGCCCGGCGCATGGACCGTGCGGAGGTGCCCCTCCTCGCCCTCCGGGTGCGCGCGCTTCGCCGCACCCTCCAGGACCAGAACGACTCGATCGTGCGGCAGGCTCGCAGCAAGCAAGCGGTCACGAAGGCCCCGGGCTGCGCCGGCCCGGTCCCGCCACCAGCCGTCCGGTCGACTGCCCACCACGTTGGCTGCATCAATCACGAGGACTCGCACCGCGAAAGCGTACGAGAGCCCCGTCAGTGGCGGACCGCCCTCGGTCAACCGGAGTTGGCGACCCCGATGGACCTGACCTGCTGGCAGGAGCCCAGGAGGCGCGCACCACGGCACCGAGGCAGATGGGACCGAACAGGACGGGGACTGCTCTCAGGTTCACGCTTGCTGCTGGGCGCGAACGGTTTCACGGTCCGGGCTGGCCGACATGGTCGCCGACGGTGCGGCGCGGGGCCAGGTCCAGGCGTACCGCAGGATGAGGGCGAGAAGTATCACTTCCAGTACGACGCCAAGTCCGTAGAAGTACGTCCAGGACTCGCCCACCACGTTGAATGCCGCGTAGGGAACCTGTACCGAAGCCACGATGAGGTTCGTGATGCGGTTCGCCCGGGCGGGCAGCGTCATCGACAGCACGACCATGAAGATCGGGATCGCCATGAGCGCGATGAAGGTGGTCAACAGCGTCTGGCTGACGTCGAACTCCCAGACCTTGCCGGCGAGAATGCCATCGATGACGCCGGGCTTGAAGAAGGCGATGATGTCCACGTAGGCGTACAGGAACATGAGGCCCGTCCACGCTGCGGCGAGCTTGGCCCTCACGGGGATCGGCTGGTCTTCCAGTGTGGTGGTGGGTTGCCGTGTTCTCATCCTGGGCTCCGTTGTTGTGGTGAGGATCGGTAGGTCCACGATCGCTGAGCCCAGCGGCGGGCACACCGGCCCGAAGGCCGGAGTTCGCCTGGCCGATGGCATGATCTCTCTCTCGTACTTTCGGCGGGTACGCCTGAGGCGCGCCGATCCCTAGGCTGGAGCCGTGGTCACTGTCCGGCGCTCCATCTGGCATGAACCGCGGCCTGCTGACGCCCCACCCATCGGTCGTCTAGACTGGCTGCTGGTGGGCCTGTTCGCGGCCGCC
>JBFIWG010000066.1:0-12466 GCA_041606495.1 Nocardioidaceae bacterium | reverse complement strand
GAGCCGGCGTACTGGTTCCCGAGCACCAAAGACAGCACAGACAAGGACGCGTGATGAGCAAGAAGTATGACTTCGTGATCGTCGGCGGCGGCTCGGCCGGCTCGGCGCTGGCCAACCGGATCAGTGCAGACCCGTCCACCAGCGTGCTCGTGCTCGAGGCGGGCCGTAGCGACTACAAGATCGACCCGTTCATCCACATGCCCGCGGCCCTGCCGTACCCGATCGGCAACCGGCTCTACGACTGGAAGTACGAGTCCGAGCCCGAGCCGCACATGGGCGGACGAAGGGTCTTCCACGCCCGCGGCAAGATCCTCGGCGGCTCCAGCAGCATCAACGGGATGATCTTCCAGCGCGGCAACCCGCTCGACTACGAGCGCTGGGCCGCCGACCCCGGCATGAAGGAGTGGGACTACGCCCACTGCCTGCCCTACTTCAAGCGGATGGAGACCTGCACGGCAGGCGCCGACGTCTGGCGCGGCGGATCAGGACCGCTGGTGCTCGAGCGAGGGCCCGCTGAGAGCCCGCTGTTCGGCGCGTTCTTCGAGGCGGTCCAGCAGGCCGGGCACCCGCTCACCGACGATGTCAACGGCTACCGTCAGGAGGGTTTCGCGAAGTTCGACCGTAACGTCCACCGCGGCCGCCGGCTCAGCGCCGCTCGCGCCTACCTGCACCCGGTGATGAACCGCCCGAACCTCGACGTGCACACGCTGGCCCAGGTCACCGGGCTGCGGATGAACGGCAATCGTGTCGTCGGCGTCGACTACGTACGCGCGGGCAAGCTCCACGCCAGCGTTGACGCAGCCGAGGTCATCCTCTGCGGTGGTGCGATCAACTCCCCGCAGCTGCTGCAGCTCGCAGGGATCGGCAACGCCAAGGAGCTTCAGGCGCTGGGCATCAAACCGGTCGTCGACCTGCCGGGCGTGGGGGAGAACCTCCAGGACCACCTCGAGGTCTACATCCAGCACGCCGCCAAGCAACCGGTCTCCATCGCGCCCTGGCTCAAGCACCGCCACAAGCCCCGCATCGGCGCCGAGTGGCTGTTCCTGCGCCGCGGGGTGGGTGCGTCCAACCACTTCGAGGCCGGCGGGTTCATCCGCAGCAACGACTCGGTCGAGTACCCGAACCTGATGTTCCACTTCCTGCCGATCGCCATCCGGTACGACGGCACGCAGCCGGCCGCGGAGCACGGATACCAAGTGCACATCGGCCCGATGTACTCCGACGTACGCGGCACGATCAAGATCAAGTCCAAGGACCCGTTCGAGCACCCGGCCTTGGTGTTCAACTACCTCTCCACCGAGAATGACCGGCGCGAGTGGATCGAGATGGTCCGGGCGGCCAGGAAGATCCTGGAGCAGCCGGCGTTCGCGCCCTTCAGCGCCGGTGAGATCTCACCAGGTCCCGAGGTCGAGACCGATGACGAGATCCTCGACTGGGTCGCCAAGGACGCCGAGACGGCGTTGCACCCGTCCTGCACCGCGAAGATGGGCACCGACGACATGGCCGTGGTCGACCCGGGCACCATGCGCGTGCACGGCGTCGAGGGGCTGCGCGTCGTGGACGCATCGGTGATGCCGTACGTCACCAACGGCAACATCTACGCGCCGGTGATGATGCTGGCGGAGAAGGCCGCCGACCTGATCATCGGCAACGAGCCCCTCGCCCCTCTGAACGTTCCCTTCTACCGGCACGGGGAAGGCATGCCGCTCTACCCGCCGGGTGATCCACGAAACACGTTCGAGACTGGAGCCGCCTCATGAGTGAGCAGAGCGCTCTCGCCGAGTCACCGGCCGCCGGGCCGGGGGAGAACGAGAAGACCCGCGTCAAACGGGTGGTGTTCTACGGATCCGCCGTGGGCGTGCTGGCTGTCGCCATCTGGGCGATGATCGCGCCGACAGCGGCATCGGACACGATCGGCATCCTGGTCGGCTGGACCGCGGAGTGGTTCGGTTGGTTCTACATCTTCTTCGCCACCCTGGTGCTGGCCTTCGTGGTCTTCCTGGGTGTCTCCCGCTACGGGAAGACCAAGCTCGGCCCCGAGCACTCCCAACCCGAGTTCAGCACCTTCGCCTGGGCCTCGATGCTGTTCGCCGCGGGCATCGGCACGGATCTGATGTTCTTCGCTGTGGCCGAGCCGGTGACCCAGTACCTCGCGCCACCGGTCGGTGAGGGAGGCACCGTCGACGCCGCTCGCGAGGCGACGGTGTGGACGCTGTTCCACTACGGGCTCAGCGGCTGGGGGATGTACGCCCTGATGGGCATGGCACTCGGCTACTTCGCCTACCGGATGAACCTGCCTCTGGCGATCCGTTCCTCGCTCTACCCGATCTTCGGCAAGCGGATCTACGGACCGCTGGGCCACACCGTCGACATGGCCGCCGTGCTCGGCACCATCTTCGGTGTCGCCACCTCGTTGGGCATCGGCGTCGTCCAGCTGAACTTCGGGCTCGACCTGCTGTTCGGGATCCCGGAGAGCACCGCCGCCCAGGTCGGCCTGGTCGCGCTCGCCGTCGTGATGGCGACCGTGTCCGCGATCAGCGGCGTCGACAAGGGCATCAAGCGGCTCTCGCAGCTCAACGTGCTGCTCGCCATCGGACTGGCCGGGTTCATTCTCGTCACCGGCAAGACGGTGTTCCTGCTCAACGCGATGGTGCTCAACGTGGGTGACTACGTGAGCAACTTCAGCGACCTGACCATGCAGACCTTCGCCTTCGACCGGCCCACGGACTGGCTGGCCGGCTGGACCCTCTTCTTCTGGGCCTGGTGGATCGCCTGGGCATCCTTCGTGGGCCTGTTCCTGGCCCGGATCTCACGCGGCCGGACCATCCGGCAGTTCGTCGCCGGCACCATGATCATCCCGTTCAGCTACGTCGTGATGTGGGTGTCGATCTTCGGCAACAGCGCCATCGACATCGTCCGCAGCGGCAACGCGGAGTTCGGGGACCTGGCGATGAACACCCCTGAGCGAGGCTTCTACACCCTGCTCATGGAGTACCCCGCGTTCACGTTCATCGCGGCGCTGGCCACGTTCGTGGGGCTGCTGTTCTACGTCACCTCCGCCGACTCGGGCGCGTTGGTGATGGCGAACCTGTCCTCGCACCTGAAGACCCCGCAGCACGACGCGAACACCAGCACCCGGATCTTCTGGGCGATGGCCACCGGACTGCTCACCGTCGCGATGCTCATCGTCGGTGGTGTGCCGGCGCTGCAGAACGCCACGGTGATCATGGGTCTGCCGTTCGCCTTCGTGATGCTGCTGGTCATGGTCGGCCTGTACAAAGCGCTCCGGGTGGAGGCCTACCGCGCCGACAGCCACCGGCAGAGCCTGCCCGGTCGCCTGTCAGGTCGGACCACGCCGATGGGGGAGCGGCCCGGCTCACGGTCGTGGCGCAACCGGCTCTCCCGCGCCATGACGTTCCCCGCACCCGCCAAGGCCCGCGAGTTCATGGACGAGGTCGCCCTGCCCGCCCTGGAGGAGGTCGCCAGCGAGCTGCGCGACCAGGGTGTCGAGGCGACGGCGCGGAAGGCGAACGCCGACGGGGCAGAGTACGTCGAGCTGGTGGCCGACCTCGGTGCCGACCACCCGTTCCACTACGAGATCTGGCAGCGCGAGGTCCCGATCCCGGCGTACGGCGGTCGCGCGCCGCGTGGCGACGACGTGTACGCCCGGCTCGAGGTGCACCTGCGTGAGGGCGGCCAGGGGTACGACGTCATGGGCTACACGCACACCCAGCTGATCGACGACGTGCTCGACCAGTACGAACGACACCTGGAGTTCCTCAGGCTCCACGACGGCATCACCACCGCCTAGAGACCTATCCACCGCTAGAGAAAGGAGCGGTGCAGGTAGTGCCCCGGCTCCCGCTGAGGCCGGAGCCGGGGCACGCATCTCTGCGACACGGGCCGCCACGTCCATGGCGAGCGCGGTGCCCTCACACCCCCGCGAGAGCGCGCCGGCAGCGCCGCTCCAGCTCGCGCTGGCGCCGCCACCGCTGCAGCAGACCGGGCGTGGGCCCGAGCCCGGTTCGTGCGGGCCCCTCCTCGACGGCGAAGCGCCCGTCGTGCCAGTGACCTCGGTACGCCCACTGCGACCAGCGCTCCAGATCCGGGAACGACGCGTCCTGGCCGAACAGGACGGCCGGGCCCTCCGCCGTACCGCCGCCGACGTCGAGGGCGAGCTCATAGCTGGACTGCTCGGCGATCCCAGCCACGCGTACGTCGACCCGGCCGTCCTTCGCCACGACCAGGAGATGGTCCGCTGAGCCCGACCGAGCAGCGGTCGCCTCGGCTGACTCGACCTCGATCGACACCAGCAGCCGAGGGAGGTACCACCAGTGCTCGCGGCGCAGCAACGGAGAGTCGGCGAGCACCCGGGCCGGCGGAAACCGCCTCAGCTCCTGCTCGAGCAGCTCGCCGACGAACAGCTCGCCGGTGGGGTCCTCCTCGAGGCGGGGGCGCCCGCGCAGCAGCAGAGGCGCGTACGCCGGACCGGTGGACCGCGGCTCCGTCAGGGACAGGGCCAGCGCCGGTGAGGCGGCTACTGCTCGTGCGACAGCAGCGTCGGCATAGGTGAAGGCCAGGACCGGATCAGTACCACGCAGCAGAGTCACGGCTCCGCGCACGTGAGGGCGGCCCTCGGCAAGCCAGATCACCTCCGACAACGAGGAGCTGGCGATGGTCTCTGCGACGTTGACCCCCGGCATGCTGGTCAGACTAGGCCGACCGGCCGGAACAAGGGTTGAGACCTGCCCGACGCGGGTCCATCATGAGCACGAGACGTGCGGCTTCCGGCGCGCGACGGGGCGTTCCGGCGGGCACGTCGGAAGGAGCAAGGCCGTGCCTGCATTTGTCGTGGCTGCGGTTGTCGGGGGACTGTTCTTCCTCGGGTACCGCTACTACTCCACCTATCTCGCCGAACGTGTCTACGGGCTGGATCCGGCGTTCGTCACTCCGGCTCACCAGTTCTCCGACGGCATCGACTACGTGCCCACCAACAAGCACGTGGTCTTCGGCCACCACTTCACCTCGGTCGCGGGAGCCGCACCCATCGTCGGCCCCGCGATCGCCGTGTTCTGGGGCTGGGGACCGGCGCTGGCGTGGATCGTGCTCGGCACGATCTTTGCCGCCGGCGTCCATGACTTCGGGTCGCTGACCGTCTCGCTTCGACACCGCGCCAGGAACATCGGAACGATCGCCTCCGACGTGATCAGCAAGCGCGCACGAACCTTGTTCCTGCTGATCATCTTCTTCCTGCTCACGTTGGTGAACGCGGTCTTCGCGGTGGTCATCGGCAACCTGTTCGTGGCCAACCCCGGGGCGGTGATCCCGATCGTGGTCGAGATCCCCCTCGCGATCTTCATCGGCCAGTACATCTACCGGACCCGGTCGGCTGCCCTGGTGCCGTCGATCCTTGGCGTGATCGGTCTGTACCTGCTGATCTGGGTCGGCCAGCAGTACCCGGTGGACATCACCCCGCTCGCGGAGCTGGTCGGCATCGACAACCCCCGCAACCTGTGGGTGATCCTGCTCTTCGCCTACACGTTCGTGGCGTCCCGGCTCCCGGTCTGGTTGCTGCTCCAGCCACGTGACTACATCAACTCCCACCAGCTGTTCATCGCTCTCGGGGTCATCGGACTGGGCCTGCTGGTGGGGTGGAGCACGATCGTGGCGCCGGTGGTGAACGACGTACCCGCCGACTCTCCGTCGATCTTCCCGTTCCTGTTCATCACCATCGCCTGTGGTGCGATCTCCGGGTTCCATTCACTCGTCTCCTCCGGTACGACGGCCAAGCAGATCGACAAGGAGCCCGATGCGAGGTACGTCGGCTACATGGGCGCTGTGGGCGAGGGTTCACTCGCCACGGGCGCGGTGCTCGCGACGACCGCCGGCGTGGCCGCGACCCGGGCCGACTGGGAGGCTCTCTACCCGGACTTCGGCACCGCATCGGGAGGGGCGGTCGGCAACTTCGTCAACGGGGTCGGCCAGTTCGCCAACAACCTGGGCATCCCGCTCGACCTGGCCATCATCTTCGCGGCGGTCGTGGTGATCTCGTTCGCCGCGACCACGATGGACACCGGTGTCCGGCTGCAGCGGTACATCGTCCAGGAGATCGCCGAGATCGCCGGCTGGCACAAGCTCGCTCGCAACCTGACCCTGGCCGGCATCATCGCCGTAGCGGTGCCGCTGGCCATGGCGTTGCTGCCCGGCGGCGGCGACCAGGGCTACACGTTCGGTGTGCTGTGGCAGCTCTTCGGTACGACGAACCAGCTCACCGCCGGACTGGCGCTGGCGGTCGTCGCGGTCTGGGTGGTCCAGCGCAACCGCAACCCGGTCGCCGTGGTGATCCCGCTCGTGTTCCTGCTCGTGATGACCACATGGGCGCTGCTGGTGAACCTCCGCAACTTCGTCCTCGCCGAGCAGTGGGTGCTCGCGCCGCTCGACGCGATCATCTTCGTGCTGGCGATGTGGCTGATCGTCGAGGCATTGCTGGCGCTCCGTGGATCCACCGGACGACGGAGCGGCACGGAGGACCAGCCCAGCCCCGTCGGCGGCGACACCGGCGAGCCCAGCGGCAGGAGGTAGGCGATGCGAGTCGTGCTCGTGCGGCCGTGGACCGACGCCCACGGTGGGACCGGCTGCTGCAGCGGCGACGCGCGGGACGGCATCTGCTTCGACGGCAGGGTCGACGGCGCGCACGAGCACGACTACGAGGTGAGCGTGGTGGGGGAGTCGTTCCGGCGGCTCCGCGAGGAGCTGCCCGACGTGGACGTGCAGATCGTTGGAGCCGACAACACCGCGTTCCTGCTGCCCACTACGTTCCGCGCGGTGTACCGGAGCCGCGGGTTCCTCGCGGCCCTGCGCGAGGCCAACCGTGCCACCACGGCCGGGTCGCTGCTCGTCGAGGGCGAACGGGTCGGGGACATCTCCCGGCTCGGCCCGGACGGTGTGGTGGAGGAGGTCCGCCGGCGCCAGCTGGAGTGCGCACCCGGCTGACCGGTTCTGCGGGACCGGGCACCGAGCGGGCGGCCCACTCAGCTGTGAGCCGCCCAGAGGTACAACGTTCCAGCTAGGCCTTGTGAGTGGCCGGGGTGTCGACCGGCGGCCGGTAGGCCTTGCCAGCCTCGTCGGCCCGTGCCATGGCCGCGAGACCTTGCTCGACCGTCAGCAGTGGCGTGGTCTTGAACGACTTGATGGCGCCTCCCGCGGTTGCGGCGAGGGAGAAGGCTGCGGCCTCTTCAGGGGAGGGGAAGTCCGCGATGGCGACCAGGTCGTAGTCGCCGAAGGCGTAGAACAGGCTGTCCACGCGGCCGCCGCAGCCGTCCAGCAGGGGCTGGATCCGGTCCAGCACGTTGCCCTGGTCGCGGACCTGCTTGGCCCAGGACTCAGGGGTGTAGGCAACTTCGAGGAGGTACTGAGCCATGTCGGCCTCCGATTGGTGGGTGATGGCCGCGGCCCGGTCGCGCGCGACCGCTCACCCCAGAGCCTTCGCCCCATCACCGGTCAGGGCAAGGGACGAATGCCGCGGCTTTCGGAAGTTGAAGGAACGAATGGGTTGCAACGCGGCCGATCAGACCAGCGCCTGGGTGTCGCGTACGAGGTCGGCGAAGCCTAGCGCGAAGATCGCCGCGAGTGCCGCCCTTGCCGTCCACGCCGTAGCCGGGTGGCGCATCGCGGCAGATGCTTGAGGCGACTGGGACACCAGGTGGACCAGCAGCCACCCGAGCGCCAGGACTCCGAGAAGCGGGGCGAGTGGGACCCACAGCAGCAGGAGTACGACGACCACGATCCAGTTCGCCGCGAGCGGTCGCGAACCGGGAGCCAGCCATCGCTCGGCCAGGACCGTCAGGAGCGCGGCGTACAGGCCCGGGATGGCCACGAACAGCGCGATGGCCAACCAGGCCGGTTGCAGCAGCACGAAGTCGATGCCTTCCGTGTGGACCAGCATCGCTCCGACCACCACGGCCGGGCCGACCGAGATCGAGAGGACCTGGAACCAACGAGGACCGATCATCAGACCTCGCAACGCGACGTAGAAGCCGGCGCCGGCGATCCCGAGAAGCACCCCAGTGAGCATCAGCTCCACGGTGCCGGCAAAGGTCAGCTGGCCCATGATGAAGCCGTCGTCGCTGAGCCGCCCGTGCGACACCGGGTTGAGGGTGGCAAGCAGCATCATCGCCAGCCGGCCGCCGACGCCACCGACCAGAAGGCCGACCAGCGCGCCGGCCGCGGTCACCACCGCGAGCTGCCGTGCGGCCATCCCTGCCGCGGCGAGCCAGGCGTGCAGCACCTCGTTGCGGTGCGTGGAAGCCACATGTTCGTAGGGTTGATGAGCCATGGCGGCCTCCCCAGGTTCGGGGCGGGGGAGCGGATCCCCGTCGTATTCGAATCTCCGCTCCACGAGCGGGGCGGTCAATGACCCGAACGGGCAGGCCCGCGAGAAGGGGGCTGCATCGCGGGAATCTTCGCGATTCGGACGGCGTTGGCACAGTGGTATGCCAGCGACGAATCCAGGAGCACCCACGCAATGAGCCAGCTGTTCAGCCCGTTCGACCTCGGTGGCACGACCATCCGGAACCGGATCTGGGTCTCGCCGATGTGCCAGTACTCCGCCACCGACGGACTGCCGAACGACTGGCACCTGGTGCACCTCGGCTCGCTGGCCCGCGGGGGTGCCGGCCTGGTCATGACCGAAGCCACCGCGGTGGTTCCGGAGGGCCGGATCTCGCCGGAGGACACCGGCATCTGGAACGACGAGCAGCAGGCGGCGTGGGCCCGCGTGGTGGACTTCATCCACGAGCAGGGCGCGGTCGCCGCGATCCAGCTCGCTCACGCGGGACGCAAGGCCTCCACCTTCTCGCCGTGGAACGGACGCGGCTCCGTCTCCATCACCGAGGGCGGTTGGCAGACCGTCGCCCCCAGCCCGGTGCCCTTCCCCGGCCTCGAGGAGCCCCGGGCGCTGTCGCTCGGAGACATCGACGCCCTGACCACCGCGTTCGCCGACGCCGCTCGGAGGTCGGTGGCAGCCGGGTTCGACGTGCTCGAAATCCATGCGGCGCACGGGTACCTGCTGCACGAGTTCTACTCGCCGCTGTCGAACAAGCGCACCGACGAGTACGGCGGGTCCTTCGAGAACCGCGTCCGACTGCTGCTCCAGGTCGTGGCGGCGGTGCAGGCCGCCGTGCCGGATGAGACGCCTGTCGTCGTGCGGATCTCGGCGACCGACTGGGTCGAGGGCGGCTGGACTCTGGATGACTCCGTCGAGCTCGCGAGGATGTTGCGGGCTGCCGGCGTGGCTCTTGTCGACGTCTCCAGCGGCGGCAACGTCGCGAAGGCGCCGATCCCGGTCGGACCCGGCTACCAGGTCGAGCTCGCACGACGGATCCGCCGGGACGCGGGCATCGCGACAGGCGCGGTAGGCCTGATCACCGAGGCCAAGCAGGCCGAGGAGATCCTGGAGGAGGGGGATGCCGACGTCGTGCTCCTCGCGCGAGCGTTGCTGCGCGACCCGCACTGGCCGTTGCGCGCCGCCCACGAGCTCGGCGTCCAGGTCGACGAAGGAGTCGAGTGGCCGCGGCAGTACCGCCGCGCCGCTCTGGACTGACCGCGCTGGCCCGGACCGAGCGAGGCGCGGTCCGGGCTCTGATGCACTCGGGCGAAGGGGCTCAGGCGAACGGAGCAGGCTCGGCCGGCATGTGGTCGACCGCGAACTCCGCCCACACGACCTTGCCGCCCCGGGTGATCCGGGAGCCCCATCGCGACGCCAGGCTGGCCACGATGTTCAGTCCACGGTGCCCCTCGTCGTCCGGCATCGAGTGCATCCGCTTCGGTAGGTGTCCGTCGAAGTCCTCGACCTCGACCACGATGAGGTTGGGCAGCCTGCGCATGCGCAGGATCAGGTCGGAGCGGGCGTGGGTGACAGCGTTGATGTAGATCTCGTTGACCGCGATGACGATCTGCTCCGCGTGCTCGGCGTCGTCCCACTCACCCAGCACGCTGGTGACGAACCGGCGTGCCGCCAACGCCGTTGCCGGGTCGGGCGGGAACTCCACGACCGCCTGCTGGCGACGGTCGAGGCCGGTGTTCTCGACGACCAGCATGCTCACGTCGTCGTCCTGGGTGGTCTCCCGCAGCAGGGCCGACAGCAGGCGGCGGCAGACCGCCTCCGGCGTTCCGCCGCTCCCGGACAGGTGGGACACGAGGGCGTCGAGCCCCTCGCCGAGTGAGCGGCCGCGGTGCTCGACGAGCCCGTCGGTGAAGAGCACCATGCGCGACCCGGCTGGGAACGGCACCTGATGCTCGAGGTGCACCGCCTCGGGGACGCCGAGCGGTGGCCCCAGCGGCCGGTCCAGGAGGCTGATCTCGCCGCCTGGATGAACCAGCGCGGTCGGGAGATGTCCGGCGGATGCGAGGGTCAGCAGCTCCTGGGACTGGTCCAGCACCGCATAGGTGCACGTCGCGATCAGGTCGTCGTCCATGTCGGTCACCAGCTGGCCGAGGCGGTTCATCAGCATGTCAGGCGACAGGTCGCTCACGGCGTACGCCCGGATCGCGGTGCGCAGCTGGCCCATGATCGCGGCAGCACGCACGCCGCGCCCCATCACGTCACCGATCACGAACGCGATTCGCCCACCGGGCAGCGAGATCACGTCGAACCAGTCCCCGCCGACGTCCAAGCCGCCGCCGCCGGGGAGGTACTCGTAGGCGAGCGCGATGCCCTCCCGCATGCTGATGCCCTGCGGCAGCAGGCTCTGCTGCAGCGTGAGCGCGGTGTTGCGTTCGAGCTGGTACAGCCGGACGTTGTCCAGCCCGATGGCAGCCTGGGTCGCGATTCCGGCGGCCAGCCGCTCGGCCCGCTCGTCGAACACGCCGACGTCCGGGTGTGCGAAGAAGAAGCCACCGAGGACCTCGCCGGAACGGGAGACGACCGGCACCGCCAGGTAGCTGCGGACCGGCAGGTGGCCTTCCGGCATACCGCGGTACGGCCCGTTGCGCCCGTACCGGGGGTCGCGGGTGATGTCGTCACTGCGGACGATGCCCTCGCCGGTGAAGGTGGGCGCGAAGACCTCGGTGGCGCGCGGCTGGGGGAAGCCCTCGAAGTCCGACCGGTCCGCCCCGCTGAGTGTGTAGAGCATGTACTGCTCGCCATCGTCCCGGAACGCGTTGTAGAAGAACGCGCCGAACTTGGCGCCGGTGATCCGGGTGGCAGCGTCGGTCGCGGCCTGCACGAGCCCGTCCAGGTCGAGCTCGGCGGACAGCAAGGTGGTCACTTCACGGAGGGCGTCGTTCGCCTCCGCCTCCCGCTCGGCCTCGGCCCGCGCCTGGATCGCCTGCTCCAGCGCGGCTTCGAGGTTCGCTGCTTGTGCGTCCACGGTCTGCTGCTGGACTGTGAGCATCTGCTCCAGGGCACGAATTCGCAGTGCGGCCACCTCGCCTGCATCGGCGGGTCGCGCCGGCAGCCCCTTGAGCAACGGTCGCTCGAGTGCACTGAGCAGCCCCAGCTTGGCGGCGACGGCAACCGTGCGGAAGAGCTGCGCCACCTCCGCCGGCACCTGGACGCGACTGAACAGGATGACGCTGAACACCTCACCGCCGGGGAGCACACCGCCGAACCCGACGACCGACTTCACGCCGTGCTCGTGCACAAAGCCCTGACCCGGTACCTCGGGGCTGTGCGCCGCGTTCGCGACATGGAACACACCCAGCTCTTCTGTGTCCACCGGGTGCTCGCCGTGCAGGAACGTGCCCAGCTCCACGCCGAGGCTCTTCACCAGTGCGGAGACCATCGGCACGTTGTACAGCGCCTCCGGGCTGGTGAGCGCGATCGCCTGGTGGTCGCGAGACATCCGTCTGTCGCACCACTGGGGGACGTCGCCTACGGTCCCGAGCAGCGCGAGACAGCGCTCGGGGAGCGGCTGCCCGGGCGCGGTCTGCCGCCTCTGGTTGTCACGCAGCTCCTGGTCGAGATCGTCCGTGCGCACCGTCTGGAACAGCCGGGCCAGCACGAGGTCGGACTGTCCCGCGGAGTCCATGAACGAAGCCCGGAGGACTCGGACGATCTCGGTGGCGGCATCTTCGACGGTCTCTGCGGACACGGTCGACTCGGTGACCCGCGTGCACAAGGCAGCGAGGTCACGTAGGGAGAGGCCGTTGATTCTGCTCAGTGTGGGGCTCCTGCGTCCCGGGGGGGGTCAACCGAAAGTACCCGAATCGGCCCCTTGAGGGCATGCCAACGCGAGATTGGGCGAGACTGCCGCGAGGTCTGCTGCTCGCCGCCGCACCCTGTTGCGCCGAGATCTCCCGGGTAACCTGGGAGTCACGCTGACCGAGGAGGTCTGGCCCGGTGATGATGTTCGGGATTGTTCTGGGTGGGTTGCTGGTGCTTGCGATCGTCGGCCTGTTGGTCTACACCATGCCCCGCCCCACGACAGGCAACGACCTTAGTCGGCGCGAGCGATCCGAGCTCGTC
>JBFIWG010000065.1:0-12552 GCA_041606495.1 Nocardioidaceae bacterium | reverse complement strand
TCACTGATACGACATGCCATTGACGAATCCTCTTCTCAGCGTGGGAACTACATGGGGGCGCGCGGAACTCCTGGGCTCCCCGCGGTGGGAACACGCTTGAGACCGTATCGATCGAGACCAGCAGGTTGTGATGATGTGGGGTCCGCGCCTCGCCCCGCCGGGCCGTCGATCGAGAACCGGGCCGCACACGGGGCGGACGGACGCTGGACTGAACGCCCGGAACTGCCGCAGATAGTTACGACGACGGACCGGGGGGCATCGGTCAGTGGTCCGCACATCCGTAGCGGGTTCGCTGCTTGTTTCCACCCGACGTGGCGGAATCGACGCCAGGGTGCCGGCTGAGCGTTCCGGCAGGTGGCGTCACTGCAGCCCGTCCGGGCGATGCACAGCATCGGTTTCCACAAAGGTCCGCAGGATCATCGGCGAGAAGATGACGCGCAAAACTGTCGGCGGCCTTCTATAAAATCGAACACATGTTCGAATCATCCAAGTTGGCGGATCTTGACGGCGAGGCCACGGCGGCCTACATCGCCGCGCGCCACCGCGACCTGGTTCAGGCCGAGGCCGACCTCATGGCGGCCGTCGTGCACTTCGCCGACATCCACAACGGAGAGGCGCTCGACTCGGCCGGGGCGCCGCTGCCCGGCATGGAGCGAGCCGTTCGCCGGGGCGGTCCGGGCACGCCGACCGTTGCGGAGTTCGCGCATGCGGAGATCGCCGCGCTGCAGGATGTCCACCCCGCCTCGGCCGCATCACAGATGGCTGACGGCCAGGATCTCGTGCACCGGTTGCCACGGCTCTGGGCACTTGCCCGCATCGGCCACGTGCGGATATGGAAGGCGCGCAAGGTGGCGGCATGGACCCGGCAGCTCAGCCTCGAGCAGGCCGGCTGGGTTGACGAGCAGGTCGCGGGCTACGCCATGTCGTTGCCGTTCGGCCGGTTCGAGCTCCTGGTCCGCGCGAAGATCATCGAGGCCGACCCGGAGGCCGAGGAGGCCCGTCGCGAGGCCGCTGAGGCGGAGCGGTTCGTGCGCACCGGGCGCGCTAACGAGCACGGGTTGAAGGTGCTCGTGGCCAAGGCGTCTGCCGGCGACGTCATCTGGTTCGTGGCCATGTGTGACCGGATCGCCACCATCCTCCGCGCCAACGGCGCCACCGGCTCTCTCGACGTGCTGCGTTCACAGGCGATCGGCATCCTTGCCAATCCGGCGCACGCCCTCGCACTGCTCGCCGGGTTCGACGCGAGCCGCACCCCGATGCCCGCCGGAGACCCGAGCGCGGACCCGGGCGAAGGCAGTGGCGGCGGCGACGACGACAGTGTCGAGCCCTACCCACCCGATCCCGTCGAGGACCCTGACCACATCGGTGAGGACGATGTCCACCCGGCCCTCAACGATGCCGACGAACAACAGGGGGATGCGCCGAGCGATCAGAGCGACTTTGGTGGCGGCACTGGATACCCCTCTCCCCGCTGGGACGGATCGACCACACCGTTCGGTGGCGGCTTGCCTCAGGCAGAGCTCAGCAAGCTCCGGCCGCCTGCGGTGCTCTACATCCACCTGTCTCAGGACTCGTTCACGCGAGACCCGGTCACCGGTGTCGCGAGGTTCGAAGGGCACGGTCCGATCAGCGCGCAGCAGGCGCGGGAGTTCCTCGGCGACCACTGCCAGGTGATCATCAAGCCGGTCATCGACCTGGCGACGGCCACACCGGTCGACGCCTACGAGACGCCGAACCGGCTCCGGGAGGCGCTGCATCTGCGCACTCCCGCCGACGTCTTTCCCTTCGCGACCAGCCTGGCCCGCAACGTCGACATCGACCACACCGTCTCGCACATCGACGTCGACGAGGGCGGGCCACCAGGTCAGACCTCGCTGGACAACCTCGGACCCATGGCCCGCTTTCACCATCGGATCAAGACGCATGGCCGATGGCAGGTGCGACAACCCGAGTCCGGCGTGTACCTCTGGCGCTCGCCGTTCGGCTACTACTACATGGTCAACGAGACCGGGACGTACCCGCTGTCTCGGAGTATCGGCGCGGCCGCCTGGGCTCATGCGGCGGACTCACCCTCGGCGCCGGTGATTGACCTGTGGCGCAGTGCGGTCTCGTTCGACCCGGAGTCCTACCCCGCCGCCTGACTCGGTGCCGTCGAGGACAATCGGTGCCATGGAATGGTCCTGGCTGACGGCGATAGTCGGAGTGCTCGTCGGCCTGGTCCTTGCCTGGCTGGCTGTCGTGGCCGCCGTGTGGCACGCGCGTCCCGAGGAGGCAAGGGTGCGCGAGGCCCTGCGCCTGCTCCCGGACCTGGTGCGGCTCCTGAAGCGGCTCGCCTCGGACCGGTCCCTGCATCGCGGCGTTCGGCTGCGGCTGTGGCTGCTGCTCGGGTACCTCGTGCTGCCCATCGACCTCGTCCCGGACTTCATACCGGTCATCGGCTACGCCGACGACGCCGTGATCGTGGCGCTCGCTCTCCGCTCTGTCGTGAGGAGCGCAGGGCCGGAGGCGCTGGAACGTCACTGGAGCGGCACCGGGGACGGCCTCGAGGCAGTGCGCCGACTCGCCGGTATCACGACATCCTGAGCCTCGTCCGGCCAAGGGAACCGGTGGAACCGCCACGGCGTCCAACCGGGACCTTCGACGATGGAGAACACGATGTCGGCTGAGAATCGGCGGGTCCCGCTTGTAGTGACGATTGCCCTAGGGCTGCTGTTCGTGTCGGCAGGTTGCACCGGCCAGGCAGGAGCGGGCGACGCACCCGCTGACCCCCCGGAGCAGGCCGCCGGCGGTGGAGCAGCTGCCGCCTGCCTGGCCGCGGTCCGGTACGACGGCCACCTCTACGTACAGGTCGAGGCCGCTGACCCGCAGCGCGGTGAGGAGCTCGACGGAGCAGCGGTGCCCGGTTGCAACGACACCGGCGGGGAGCCGGCACCCGCCGAGCCGGTGGAGGCGTTCGCGATCGAGGGGGTCGACACCGAGTACGCGGTCACGTTCGGGGACGGCCCTTCGTCCGTGGTCTACGTGCGCGACGACTACGCCCCGGGCATGCCTGAGGCGAAGCCGCTGCCCGAGGGGGTCGCGGCGGCGCTGGGCCTCACCATCACCGCCGAATGAAACGGTGGGAGCGGGGATGACGGTACGACCGGCCCTTGTCAGGATCACCCAGGCGTCACAAGACTGACTACATGAGCGACTTCGACTTCACCGGCCTCCGCGCGATGTTCATCAACTGCACGTTGAAGAAGTCCCCGGAGCTGAGTCACACCCAGGGCCTGGTCGACGCGAGCGCGGCGATCATGCGGAAGAACGGGGTGGAGGTCGAGGAGCTGAGGGCGGTCGACCACGAGATCGCGACCGGGGTGTACCCGGACATGCGGGAGCACGGCTGGAGCCACGATGCCTGGCCGGAGATCTATCCGCGGGTCCTGGACAGCGACATCCTGGTCATCGCCGGGCCCATCTGGCTCGGTGACAACTCCAGCGTCACCAAGCGGGTGATCGAGCGCCTCTACGCGCTCTCGCACCTGCAGAACGACGCCGGCCAGTACCTCTTCTACGGCCGGGTGGGTGGCTGCCTGATCACCGGCAACGAGGACGGCATCAAGCACTGCGCCCAGAACGTCCTCTACAGCCTGCAGCACATCGGGTACACCATCCCGCCCCAGGCCGATGCCGGGTGGATCGGCGAGGCCGGGCCGGGTCCGTCGTACCTCGACGAGGGGAGCGGTGGTCCCGAGAACGAGTTCACCAACCGCAACACCACGTTCATGACCTGGAACCTGATGCACCTCGCGAAGATGCTCAAGGACGCCGGCGGTGTCCCGGCCCACGGCAACCAGCGGCCCGAGTGGGAGGCCGGTGCCCGCTTCGACTACGAGAACCCGGAATACCGCTGACATGGCGGACCGGCTCGACCGGTCTTCGTACGAGCTGACCTTCGAGGACAGCTTCCGGGCCGAGCTCGACACCAGCCGTTGGCTGCCCTACCACCTGCCGCAGTGGAGCTCGCGCGCGCAGTCCGCGGCGAGGTTCACCACCGGCGCTGACGGCCTGCGGCTCCGGATCGAGGCCGACCAGGAACCGTGGTGTCCCGACCTGGACGGCACCACTCGCGTGTCGAACCTGCAGACCGGCGTCTTCTCCGGCCCCGTCGGGAGCACCTCCGGGCAGCACCGGTTCCATCCGGAGGCCGTCGTTCGCGAGGAACAGCCCGAACAGCGGCTCTACACCCCGCACCTCGGCCTTATCGAGCTCAGCGCACGCGCGACCGACGACCCGGACGCGATGGTCGCGCTCTGGCTGATCGGTTTCGAGGACGAGCCGCACCGGGCGGGGGAGATCTGCGTCGCCGAGATCTTCGGCCGCGACGTCACCGAGGACGGCGCCCGGGTGGGCATGGGCGTCCATCCCTTCGGTGATCCCTCCCTGGTCGACGACTTCGCTCAGGTTCCGCTCGACCTCGACGCACGCGAGCTGCACACGTACTCGGCGGAGTGGACCCCCGACCAGGTCCGGTTCTACGTCGACGACGAGCCGGTCCGGGTCGTCGAGCAGTCCCCGGCCTACCCGATGCAGCTGATGCTCGGCATCTACGACTTCTCCGAGCCGGGTTCCTCAGCGGCGTACCCGAAGGAGTTCCCGGTGCAGGCGGTGCGCGGCTGGACCCCGATGGCGAGCAGCTGACCGGCTTCACCACCAGCCCTGCCTGCGGGCCCACCGCAGCAGCAGCGCGCTGATCCCGAACATCACCACGAGTACGACGGCCAGCAGCGCCCAGTGCGTGGCGTCGTTGACGATCACGTTCATCCCGAAGATCGACGCGATCGCGGTGATCGGCAGGGTGATCGCCGCGATCACGGCCAGCCGCTCCATCGCCATGGTCATCTTCGTGCTGACCCGGGTCTGGTACAGGTCGATGACGCCGTACAGGAACTGCGACTCCCCGTCGCCGATCGAGCGGACCCGGTCGAACTGGTCGGCGAGGTCCTGCGCGAACGGCTTGCTCTCGAGCGGCACGAACCGGTCGAGCGAGGCGATCCTGGCATACACCTCGTGCGACTGCGCGGCCATCGTGCGCCCGGTGAGCAGCTCGTGGCGGATCAGGAACATCTGCTCCAGCAGCGCCTCTGGCTGCCGGAAGTCTCCGGCCATCACCGTCTGCTCCAGCGCCGGGAGCTTCTCCGCGACCTGGCTGATCAGCCGCCGTTGACGCCGCGCGATGGCCGACCCGACGGCGTACGACAGCTCCGCCGGCGAGCTCGGGTGGAACCTGCCCTCATCGATCCGTCGCAGCACCGCATCGCACTCGAGCCGCGACTCCGCCGGGTCCACGGCCGGGTTCAACGGTCCGTGCACCGTGACGAGGTACCGACGCCCGACGATCTGGTCGAGCTCGAGCAGGTGCACGTGGCCGGCCTCGCCGAGCAGAGGTGCGTGCAGCGTGACGAAGTAGTGGTTCTCGTACCCGTGCACCGTCGGGACGTGGTTCCGCTGCCGACAGGCGTCAACCACCATCGGATGACAGCCGAGCCCGTCGCGCAGCAGGAGCTCGGCCTCGTCGTCCCACGACGGGATGTCGATCCAGACCAGGTCGTCGCTGTTCTCCAGGAGCGAGGCGAGCTCCGACCCGTCGACCCGCTTCACGCCTGACACTGTCAGACGGTGGACGTCCATGTGCCCAGCCTGGCCCTCCGAGCCGGGGTTTGCCAGGGTGCTGTCGGGACCAACGCATGAGACACACCCTCACGATCGCGCCAAAGGGGTGATGTCAGCGAGCGCTTGCTCTAGTTTCACAAGCGTGAAGATCGCAGTAGCCAAGGAAACCCGCGAGGGCGAGAGCCGCGTGGCGATGGTCCCGGAGCTGGTCGGCAAGCTGACCGGCCTCGGGTACGACGTCGCGGTGGAGCCCGGCGCCGGGGACGGGGCCCTTGTTCCCGACGAGGACTACGTCGCCGCCGGCGCACATGTCTCGGAGGACGCGCTCGACGGAGCGGACCTGGTGATCTCGGTCCAGCCGCTGGAAAGCGGGACCATCCGCCAGCTCGTGTCCGGCACGGCGACGATGTCGTTCCTGCCGACCAACCAGTGTCCCGACCTGGTCGCGGACCTGCGGGACTGCGGGGTGACCTCCTTCGCGATGGAGCTGGTGCCGCGGATCTCGCGCGCCCAGTCGATGGACGCCCTGTCCTCGCAGGCGCTCGTGGCCGGTTACCGGTCCGCGATCGTGGCAGCCGGGCTGTTGCGTCGGTTCCTCCCGTTGAACATGACGGCCGCCGGCACGGTGCCACCCGCGGAGATCGTGGTGCTGGGCGCCGGTGTCGCCGGCCTCCAGGCGATCGCGACCTGCAAGCGGCTCGGTGCCGTCGTCAAGGCGTACGACGTGCGCGCTGCCGCAGCGGAGGAGATCAGGTCCATGGGCGCGGTCGCGATCGAGCTCGACCTGGAGACCCTCGAGGGTTCAGGTGGCTACGCCCGCGAGATGACCGCCGACCGCGCGGAGCGACAGCGTGAGCTGCTCACGCCGTACATCGCCGACGCGGACGCGCTGATCACCACGGCAGCCGTCCCGGGCAGGCAGGCGCCCATGCTGGTGACCGCCGCCATGGTGGCTCGGATGAAGCCGGGCTCGGTGGTGGTGGACCTGGCGGCCGAGACCGGTGGCAACGTCGAGGGGTCCCGGCCCGGCGAGGTGGTCCGGATCGGGAACGCCCAGGTCTGGGGCGGCGCCAACGTGCCGAGCCAGATGCCCGGGCCGGCGTCGAGGCTGTACGCCCAGAACATCGTCAACCTGGTCACGTTGATGACCCACGAGGGTGCGTTCGCACCCGACTTCGAGGACGAGATCGTCGCGGGCTCCTGCGTGACCCGTGACGGACAGGTGTGGCACGAGCCGACACGGCTCGCGCTGGAAGGAGGTCCGCAATGAGTGAGCCGGTGATCTGGCTGACGATCTTCATCCTCAGTGTCTTCGTCGGCATCGAGGTGATCTCCAAGGTGTCCTCGACGCTGCACACCCCACTGATGTCCGGTGCGAACGCGATCCACGGCATCATCCTGCTCGGCGCGATCCTGGTCACCGGCCATGCCGAGTCGACCGTCGTGCTCGTCGTCGGGCTGGTCGCCGTGGTGCTCGCCACCGTCAACATGGTGGGCGGTTTCGTGGTCACCGACCGGATGCTGCAGATGTTCACCCGCCGCAAGACTCCCGTGAAGGCCGACCAGAACGGAGCGGCCCGTTGAGCGCGATCCCTGTCTGGGCGCAGCTGACCTACCTCGCCTGCGCCGTCTGCTTCATCCTTGCGCTCAAGGGGCTGTCCGGTCCCAAGACGGCACGGGGCGGCAACCTGATCGGAGCCGTCGGCGCGGTCATCGCCTGCACGATCGTGTTCTTCTACGCCGAGCTCGACAACCTCGTCCTGATCCTGGTCGCGATCGCGGTCGGCACGGTGATCGGCGTGATCGGGGCGCAGCGGGTCCAGATGACCCAGATGCCCCAGCTGGTCGCGCTGTTCAACGGTGTGGGCGGTGGCGCCGCGGCGCTGGTCGCCCTCCTCGAGCTGGTCGAGCTGGTCGGTGAGTCGGGGTCGTTCGCCCTGGTGGCGACCGCGTTCACCATCGTCGTCGGTTCGCTGGCGTTCTCCGGATCGGTGGTCACCTTCGCCAAGCTCCAGGAGCTGATGACGTCCCGGCCGGTGCTGTTCCCCGGCCTGCCGATCGTGTTCGGCCTCTGCCTGGTCGCTGCGCTGGGACTGTCCGGCCTGACTGTCGCCAACCCTCTCGTCCTGGTCGGAGTCGTCCTCGGCCTCCTCGGGCTCGCCATCGGCGTCCTGCTGGTGCTGCCGGTCGGCGGGGCCGACGTACCCATCGTGATCAGCCTGTTGAACGCCGGCACCGGGCTGGCCGTTGCGGCCAGCGGCTACATCCTCGAGAACACCGTGCTGCTGGTCGGCGGAACCCTGGTGGGTGCCTCGGGTACCTTCCTCACCCTGCTGATGGCCTCAGCGATGGGGCGCAGCGTCGCCAACATCCTCTTCGGTGCACTCAAGGGCGGGTCGACGCTCGGTGCCGGTGAGGCGTCGGACAAGCCGGTGCGCTCCGCCGGTGCCGAGGACATCGCGATCCTGCTCGGCTACGCGCACAAGGTGATCATCGTCCCCGGGTACGGCCTGGCGGTCGCCCAGGCCCAGCACACGCTGCGCGAGCTCGTTGACGTGCTGGGGGAGCGCGGCATCGCCGTCGACTACGCCATCCACCCGGTCGCTGGCCGGATGCCGGGCCACATGAACGTGCTGCTGGCCGAGGCGCAGGTGCCCTACGAGCAGCTCAAGGAGATGGACGAGATCAACAGCTCCTTCCGTCAGACCGACGTGGTGCTGGTGGTGGGGGCCAACGACGTGGTCAACCCCGCGGCGAAGACGACCCCGGGCGCCCCCATCTACGGAATGCCGATCCTCAACGCCGACGAGGCCAAGCAGGTCGTGTTCATGAAGCGCTCGATGCGCCCCGGCTTCGCGGGCATCGAGAACGAGCTGCTCTTCGACCCGAAGACCACCCTTCTGTTCGGCGACGCGAAGGACAGTCTCGGCAAGCTGCTCAGCGCCGTGAAGTCGCTGTGACGAGGCTCATGGCCGCCCAGCTGTAACCAGGAGTTACACAAATCGGGCTTATGGGTAATCTCCATCGCGGGGGCGGACTCACTTCGCTGCGACTGGAGGCCTTGTCATGGACGGTGGACACAAGTACGACGCACCCGAACCCGAGGAAGAGACGAAGTCCAAGGGCGTCGGCTTCGCCGTACTCGGCGTTCTCGTCGTCCTCATGATGGTCCTGATTGCAACCGGGACCGTGCAGGTTTTCGACTACTAAGTGACGGTATGGGCTAGGTTCTTGAACCTGTTCGGCGTGCTCGAGAGCCGTTAAAGTGAGAAGGCAGTCCCCTGTTGGAGGGGGCGAAGGAGCCGTTCCTATGAGTACGACAGAAGAACGCACCACTCCCTCGAGCGAAGGCGAACCCACTCCTCCTCCGCCGCAGACAGCCAGTCGCACCTCCGCCATCCGACCGTTCGTGTTCTGGCCAGCCCTGATCCTGATCCTGCTGGTGAGTGCCCTGGCCATCGCGTTCCCCGAGGGCACTGGCGAAGTACTCGGCACGCTGCAGTCGAACATCATCGGCTCCTTCGGTTGGTACTACGTGCTGATCGTGGCCGGGTTCGTGGTGTTCGCCTTGTGGATGGGCCTGAGCAGGTTCGGCGAGATCGTCCTCGGCAAGGACGATGAGGAACCGGAGTTCAGCCTGATGGCCTGGTTCTCCATGCTGTTCGCCGCCGGCATGGGCATCGGTCTGGTCTTCTGGGGCGCCGCCGAGCCCCTCACCTTCTTCGAGAACCCAAAGCCGGGGGTCGCGGGCGATGACGCCGCGCTGGCCCAGGCGGCCATGGCGCAGGTCTTCCTGCACTGGGGCCTGCACGCCTGGGCGATCTACGTGGTGGTCGGCCTGGCCCTCGCCTACGCCATCCACCGCAAGGGCCGCCCGGTGTCGATCCGCTGGGCGCTCGAGCCGCTGCTCGGCGACCGGGTCAAGGGCTGGGTCGGGGATGTCATCGACACCGTCGCGATCGTCGGAACGGTCGCGGGCGTGGCCACCTCGCTCGGCCTAGGCGTGCAGCAGATCTCCTCGGGCCTGGTGTCGCTGGGAGTGTTCGCCGAGGCCGACAACACGTTGTGGGTCAGCCTGATCGTCGTCATCACCTTCATCGCCACTCTCTCCGTGGTCAGCGGCATCGGTCGAGGCATCAAGTGGCTGTCCAACACGAACCTTGTGCTGGCCGCGATCTTCGTCCTGGCGATCATGGTGCTCGGGCCCACGCTGTTCATCCTGCGCGGCTTCGTCGAGAACATCGGCGGCTACCTCCGCGACGTGCTGCCGCTGTCGTTCAGCACCAGCGCTCTCACCGGCACCGAGGGCGCCGCGTGGCAGAGCTCCTGGACGATCTTCTACTGGGGCTGGTGGATGTCCTGGGCGCCGTTCGTGGGCGTCTTCATCGCGCGCATCTCCCGCGGCCGGACCGTCCGCCAGTTCGTCGCCGGCGTCCTGCTCGTCCCGACCCTGGTCACGTTCCTCTGGTTCTCGGTCCTCGGCGGCACTGCCATCCACCGGCAGATGTTCGGTGGCGGCGGGCTGCTCGAGGAGGACGGCAGCATCGTGTCCCAGAACGTGCTGTTCAACGTGCTCGATGGCCTGCCTCTGAGCGGGATCCTCACCGTGACGGCGATCATCCTGGTGACGATCTTCTTCGTCACCTCGTCCGACTCCGGTTCCCTCGTGGTCACCATGCTTGCCTCGGGCGGTAACCCCGATCCGCCGACCTGGAACCGTGTGCTGTGGGCGACCATGGAGGGCCTCGTGGCGGCAGGACTGCTGCTTGCGGGCGGCCTGGTCGCACTGCAAACGGGGGCGATCATCACCGCCTTGCCGTTCAGCCTCGTGATGATCGCGATGTGCGTCGCGACGTACAAGGCGCTCAACGCCGAGCACCGCATCATCGTGCGCGCGGAACGCCTCCAGCGCCAGGAAGTGCTCTCACGCGCGGTCGGTGCGGATGTCACAACCGAGCTGACGGACCACTTCGACGAGCACTTCGCCGAGCCGGTGGAGAAGCACGTCGAGAAGGTGCTGAACCGCAAGCGAGGGTTGCTGAAGCGGGATCGCTGATCCGGCCTAGCCGGCGACGCCGTAGAGCCGGTCTCCGGCGTCGCCGAGGCCGGGAACGATGTAGCCCTTCTCGTTGAGGCGCTCGTCCATGCCCGCGGTCACGACCGTGACCGGGACGTCGAGCTCCTTGAGGTCCTGCTCCACCCGCTCGCACCCTTCGGGCGCGGCCAGCAGGCAGATCGCGGTGATGTGGTCGGCGCCGCGGTCGGTCAGGAACTTGATCGCTGCCGCGAGCGTGCCGCCCGTCGCGAGCATCGGGTCGAGCAGGTAGCACTGGCGCCCGGACAGGTCATCGGGCAGCCGCTCGGCGTACGTCGATGCCTCCAGCGTCTCCTCGTTGCGCACCATGCCGAGGAAGCCCACCTCCGCGGTCGGCAGCAGGCGCATCATGCCGTCGAGCATGCCGAGCCCGGCCCGCAGGATCGGCACCACCAGCGGCTTGGGGTTTGCCAGCCGGATGCCCTCGGCGTCGGCCACAGGTGTCTGCACGGACACCGTCTCCACCCGCACGTCGCGGGTCGCTTCGTACGCCAGAAGGGTGACCAGCTCGTCGGCGAGGCGCCGGAACGTCGGCGAATCCGTGCGCTCATCGCGCAGCGTGGTCAGCTTGTGGGCGATGAGCGGATGGTCCGCGACGTGAATGCGCATGGCGCAAACCTAAGCGATGAAACGGTGGTGGTGCCATGCCGGGGACTCTGACACCATCATGGATGCACTACGGAAGGCACCACCGCAGACACCACGCGTGACCGACAGGGAGGGCAGTATGTCTGAGCAGTCCGAGGCGATCGCCGATGGCATCGACTTCGCAGTGGTGGCCTACCGCGAAGAGGGGGTCTGGCAGGTCGAGCGCCTCGCGGACGAGGCGATCGAGGACCTCGACTCGCTGACCGCCGAGCTCCGGCGCTGGCCCGGTGACGGTGGCTCGCTGGGCCTGCTCTCGGTGGACGAGGACTTCCTGCTCGTGGTCCGGGTCCTCGGTGCTCGCACCAAGGTGCTGCTTTCTGACATCACGGCCGCCACTGACTGGCCGATCGCCCGGTCCGTCGTGGAGTTCCTCGAGCTGCCTCTGCCCGAGGACGAGGACGAGCAGGTCCCTGCCGGCGACCTCGGCATCGTCGCCGACCTCGGCATGGGCGCGATGGACATGGGCGCCCTGCTCGACGACTACGAGCTCTACCCCGACGAGATGCTCGGTGACATCGCCGACAGGCTCGGCTTCGCCGCCCAGTTCGAGGAGGCCGTGGGGGTCGTCGCCTCCTGATGGCCGGGTACGACCGCTGGGTCGAGCCGATGCGGCTCGCCCTCGACGAAGCACGCGCCGCCCTCGCCACCGAGGACGTCCCGATCGGGGCCGTCGTACTCGATCCCGGAGGATCCGTGATCGGCCGCGGCCACAACGAGCGTGAGGCGGACGCCGACCCCACCGCGCACGCTGAGATCCTCGCCCTGCGTCAGGCCGCCGCGGCGAGAGGGGAGTGGCGACTCGAGGGCTGCACCCTGGTCGTGACGCTCGAGCCCTGCACGATGTGCGCCGGTGCCACCGTCCTCTCGCGGGTGGACCGCCTGGTGTTCGGGGCGTACGACGACAAGGCCGGCGCCGTGGGCTCGCTGTGGGACGTGGTCCGCGACCGAAGGCTCAACCACCGGCCCGAGGTGGTCACCGGTGTCCTCGCCGACGAGTGCACCTTCCTGCTGCAGGAGTTCTTCGCCGGTCACCGTCAGCGCGACTGACGCCCGATTTCATCGCGGCCGCCCGGTTCTAGTACCCTCGTCGGCGGTGGCGTGTCCGAGCGGCCTAAGGAGAACGCCTCGAAAGCGTTTGTGGGTGCAAGCCCACC
>JBFIWG010000064.1:0-12613 GCA_041606495.1 Nocardioidaceae bacterium | reverse complement strand
CCTTGATCTGGGCGTTGCCGCCCACCCGGGACACCGAGATGCCGGCGTTGATGGCGGGGCGCACGCCGCTGTAGAACAGGTCGGTCTCCAGGTCGATCTGCCCGTCGGTGATGGAGATGACGTTGGTGGGGATGTACGCCGAGACGTCGTTGGCCTTGGTCTCGATGATCGGGAGGCCGGTCATCGAGCCGGCGCCCATCTCGTCGGAGAGCTTGGCGCAACGCTCGAGCAGACGGCTGTGCAGGTAGAAGACGTCACCGGGGTACGCCTCGCGACCCGGCGGACGACGAAGCAGCAGTGACACCGCGCGGTAGGCCTCGGCCTGCTTGGTCAGGTCGTCGAAGACGATCAGGACGTGCTTGCCCTGGTACATCCAGTGCTGGCCGATGGCCGAACCGGTGTAGGGCGCGAGGTACTTGAAGCCGGCCGAGTCCGACGCCGGGGAGGCCACGATCGTGGTGTACTCCAGCGCACCGGCCTCCTCGAGGGCGCCACGCACCGAGGCGATGGTCGAGCCCTTCTGACCGATCGCGACGTAGATGCAGCGGACCTGCTTGGACGGGTCGCCCGAGTCCCAGTTCTGCTTCTGGTTGATGATCGTGTCGATGGCGATCGTGGTCTTACCGGTCGCACGGTCACCGATGATCAGCTGGCGCTGTCCGCGGCCGATCGGCGTCATGGCGTCGATCGCCTTGATGCCGGTGGCCAACGGCTCGTGCACCGACTTGCGGACCATCACGCCGGGAGCCTGAAGCTCCAGCGCACGCCGTCCCTCGGTGGTGATCTCGCCCATGCCGTCGATCGGGTTGCCCAGCGGATCCACGACGCGGCCGAGGTAGCCCTCGCCGACCGGAACCGAAAGGATCTCCCCGGTACGACGAACGCTCTGGCCCTCTTCGATCTTGTCGAAGTCACCCAGGATGACGACACCGATCTCGCGGGTGTCGAGGTTCAGCGCGATGCCGAGGGTGCCGTCCTCGAACTCGAGAAGCTCGTTGGCCATGGCCGAAGGCAGACCGGTCA
This sequence comes from Nocardioidaceae bacterium, assembly GCA_041606495.1. Lineage (GTDB taxonomy): Bacteria > Actinomycetota > Actinomycetes > Propionibacteriales > Nocardioidaceae > Nocardioides_C. Next base: position 11,590 of record JBFIWG010000064.1, on the reverse strand, counting down.
CCCGAGCAATACCATCGCCGGCTTCGGCAACGGTGCCGACCTCTTCGCGGCTGGCCGTCTCGGGCTTGTAGTCCGACACGAAGCGCTGCAGCGCGTCCCGGATCTCCTCCGGACGGATCGAAAGCTCCGTCATTTCCTTGTCCCTGCTCTCTGTCTTTTCAGATCTGTCTTTGTCCGAGGATGGCGTCAGAACCGCAACGCCGTTCGCGGGCCTCAGCCCGCCAGGCGGCGTCGCGCGTCGTCGAGTCGGCTCGCCACGGTGCCATCGATGACGTCGTCACCGATCTCCACCTTGATACCACCGATGACCTCAGGGTCGACCACCACGTTCAGGTGCACCGGACGGCCGTACTGGCCGGCGAGCGCTCCCGTAAGACGCTGCTTCTCCTGCTCACCGAGGTCCCGCGCCACGCGGACGGTGGCGACGAGGCGGTTGCGGTGGTCAGCGGCGACCTTCTGGTACTCCTCGATCGCCACAGCCACCGTGCGGTGGGTTCCGGCGATCGACTGCTCAGCCAGGCGGACGGCGGCCGGGGTGGCCTTGCCGTCCAGAAGGCTACGCAGCAACGCGCGCTTGTCCTCACGCGAGCGCGCCGGGTCCGAGAGTGCATCGCGCAGCTCCGGGTTCTCGGACACGAGGCGACCGAAGGCGAACAGCTCGTCCTCGAGCGCGTCGGCCTGCCCTGCCTTGTCTGCAGCCTTGACCACTGCGATCACACCGAGCTGCTCGAGGGCGTCGCCGAGGTCGCGTGTAGCGGCCCAACGGAGACTGGCCGCCTTGGCGACCAGATCCAGCGACGCCGGGTCGAGCTGCTCCGCGAAGAGCTGACGAACGAGACCCGACTTGGCGTCGGGCACCGTCGACAGGTCGGTGGTGACCCGACGCAGGCTGGGCTCGCGGCGTAGCACGTCCGCAACCCCGAACAGGTCCTCACCGAGCCGGGCTCCGTCGGTACCACCGTCGACCGCCGCACCGAGGTCCTCGGTCAGCGTCGCCAGTGAGTCAGCGGAAGCTCCACGCATCAGTTGACCCCGCTCTTGGCCGAGCTGCCGTTCTCGAGGTCCGCCAGGAAGCGCTCGACGACCCGGTTCTGGCGAGCGTCGTCATCGAGGGACTCACCGACGATGCGGCCGGCCAGCGAGGTGGCGAGAGCACCGACCTCGGTCCGGAGCGAGGTGACCGCCTGCTGGCGCTCGGCCTCGATCTGGGCGTGGGCGTGCTCGACGATGCGGGCAGCCTCGGCCTGGGCCTGCTCCCGCATCTCCGCCACGATGGTCGCGCCCTGCTCGCGAGCTTCCTCGCGGATCCGGGCGGCCTCGTGACGAGCTTCGCTGAGCTGCTGGTTGAGCTCGGCCAGCTTCGCGTCTGCCTCGGCCTGCTTGGTCTCGGCGGCCTGGAGGCCACCCTCGATCGCCGACGTACGCTCCGCGAACGTCTTCTCGAAGTTGGGGACAACCCACTTCTTGATGGCGAAGAAGAGCAGACCGAAAACAACCAGCGAGAGGACGATCTCCACGGGATGCGGAACCAGAGGGTTGAGCTCCTCTGCCGCTAGGACGATCGAGTTCATGAGCGTGGTCCTTCGTCAGGTGTGGTCTTAGAGCACGAACGCGAGCGCGATACCGATGATGGCGAGCGCCTCGGCGAGGGCGAAGCCCAGGATCGCGATCGACTGGAGGCGGCTCTGCGCCTCGGGCTGACGGGCGACACCGTTGATGTACGCGGCGAAGATCAGGCCGATGCCTACACCCGGGCCGACAGCTGCCAGGCCGTAGCCGATCATGTTGAGGGAGCCGGTCACAATGGTTCCTTTCGATTGTTTCTACTTAGTTGATCTCAGTGCTCGTCTGCGAGAGCACCGGAGATGTACATGGCGTTGAGCAGGGCGAAGACGTAAGCCTGCAGGAACTGCACCAGCAGCTCCAGGAACGCGATGGCGATGAAGAGCAGCCACGCGACGATACCCACCGGCTTGATCAGCGCCGCTCCGTGGATGAGGAGGTACTCACCGCCGAGAGCGAAGAGGATCAGCAGGAGGTGACCGGCGAGCATGTTGGCGAAGAGACGCAGTGCCAGCGTGATCGGCCGGACGACCAGGTTGGAGAAGAACTCCAGCGGAACCAGGAGGATCAGCATCGGGCCCTTGATGCCCGACGGGACGGTCTGCAGCTTGAGGTAGCCGCCGAAGCCGTGCTTCTTGATGCCGACGTAGTTGTAGATGATCCAGCTCAGCGCCGCGAGCCCGTAGACCATGCCGGCCCGCGAGAACGTCGGGAACTGGATGAACGGCACCGAGGCGAAGAAGTTGTTGACCAGGATGAAGAAGAAGATGGCCAGCAGGTAGGGCACGAACCGCATGAAGTCGTGGCTACCGATGATGTCGCGACCGATGCTGTTGCGGACGAAGCCGTAGGCGCCCTCACCTGCGTACTGCAGCTTGCCGGGGACCATCGCCCGCTTCTTGGAGGCGGCGTAGAAGAACCAGAAGATGAGCACGGCGGAGAGCACCAGCTGCAGCATCGGCTTCGTGACGCCGAGGAACATGGTCTGGCCCAAGAACTCGAACGTGGTGTCCGGGCCGACCGGCGGCAGGTTGAAGTCACCAGGACCGGGAGGCGTGAACTCCTCTTCGGTGAAGGCGACGGCGCTCAGAGTTAAGCTCACTTCTTCTCCTGCACTAGTTCTTCTCCTGCTTCTTCGACTGCGGTTCTTCCGGGCGGTTGAAGCGGGCGAACGTCATGTAGAGCCCGAACCCCGCACCCAGCAAGATCCCCAGGACGACCAGGAACGAGGTTCCGAGCCACCGGTCTGCGAGCCAGCCGAAGAATCCGTACATCGCCACCCCCGAGACGAGGTACCCGAACGCGTGCCAGGGGTCGCCTTGGGAGGTTTGTGAGTCCGATGGAGACTGCGGATTCGGCTGAGTCATCGCGCACCGGACAATAGCAGCCAGCGGTGTTCATCGAACACTCGCCTCCTGCCCGTCGGACGGGAGGTCGTAGATGGGTTGACGCGACCGCATCGTGACCACGATCTGCGTCGTCAACCACACGAGCGTGCACACGATCACCGTGCCACCCAACCAGCGCGCGTCGATTGCGCTTTCGAGCGCGCCGCTGGCGCTCAGGCCCACAAACACGAGCCCGATCAGGACGACCTTGAGGGTGTAGGTCAGGAGGGCAATCAGCAACGACGTAGCAGGCGCGATCTTGGCCACAGCTCCGAGAACAACGGCTCCGAAGGTGAAGAAGAAGCCGACCATGAGCGTGCCGATCAGGGCGCCTGACGCGGCCGCAGAGCCGCTCAGCAGAGCGCCGAGGGCACTCGACAGAGCCCCTACGAGGCCGGTGGCGAGCAACGGGCCTACTACCGAGGCGCCACCTCTGGTGGGCTTGTAGCCGGGCGTTGCGGTCGTCATGTCGGCGGCCGTTCTGTCGTGGCGGGGCTCGTGCTCAGCAGCGTCGGATCGTCCGTGCAGAACGTGCGTCCGGGGCGCTTGTGAAAACTAGCACAAAGTCCTCCGGCGGAGGAAATCGGTCAGCCCCTGCCTACACGCTGGCGCCGGGACCCTGCAAGCGAGGCAGGAAGAAGGTCATCGCGACAGTGGCCACCACCCAGACCGCGAGGATCACCGTGGTAAGCGTTCCGGCGAACAGGCTCGCCAGCACTCCCCCGAAGCCGATCAGCCCGGCCCACAGCCACATGATCAACACCGCACGCTTGTGCGAGTGGCCGATCTCGAGCAGTCGGTGGTGCAGGTGCTCCTTGTCCGGCGCGAACGGCGATCGTCCGGCCCGGGTCCGTCGTACGACGGCCAGCACCAGGTCCACGAACGGCACGATCAGGATCGACACCGGCAGGATGATCGGGAGCAGCGTGGGCAGCAGGCTCGCGTCGCTTCCGAAGGCCCCCCTGGACATGTCGACGGTAGCGAACTGACCGGTGAGCGTCAGGGCCGAGCCGGACAGGACCAGCCCGATCAGCATCGACCCGGAGTCGCCCATGAACATCCGGGCCGGGAAGAAGTTGTGCGGCAGGAAGCCGACACACGCGCCGCCGAGTGCGGCCGTCAACAAAGCCGCTGTGATCGCCAGGGTCTCCCCGTTGGCGTCGGCGAGCGCGTAGGAGAACAGGAAGAACGCGACCGCGCCGATGCCGACCACGCCTGCGGCGAGGCCATCGAGCCCGTCAACGAAGTTCACCGCGTTAACGGTCGCCACGACGACGACCACGCTGACCAGGGCCGCCTGAGCGTTGTCGAGCGCGAACTGGGATCCACCGGGCAGCTGGAAGGAGTAGTACTGGATCTCGTTGAAGACCAGGAACCCGGCAGCGAGAAGTTGTCCGCCGAGCTTGGTCAGCGCATCGAGCTCGAGCAGGTCGTCGAGCACCCCAACGGCGCAGATCAGGCCCCCGGCCACCAGCACGATGCCGGCGTCGTGGAAGACGAACTCGTGTCCCGGGAGCGAGAGGAACGGCAGCTGCCTGGCCACCACGTAGCCCGCGCAGAGACCTCCGAGCATCGCCACGCCACCGAAGTACGGGATCGGGATCGCGTGCACGTCACGGTCCCGGACCTTGGCCACGGCTCCCGTGCGTAGCGCGATCTCACGGGCGACCACCCCCAACAGGTAGGTGACCACCGCGGCGACGAGAAAGATGGTGAGGTACTCGCGCACAGGCGCCCGCTAACCCTCGTCGACGATCTTCACGCCGAGCGGGCCGATGCACTCCTCGAGCTGTTCCATGGACACCCCACCGCGCCGAAGCACCCTGGCCTTCTCCGTGGTGACATCGAGGATCGTGGAAGGGACCGGCCCCGGCGTCGGACCGGCGTCGATGAAGACCTCGATCGAAGCGCCGAGCATCTCCTCGGCCTGGTCGGCGTCGGTCGCGGCCTGCATCCCCGTGCGGTTGGCGCTGCTCACGGCGAGCGGCCCGGTGCGGGCCAGGAGCGCCAGCGCGACCTCATGGTCAGGCATCCGCACTGCCACGGTGCCGCGGGTGTCGCCGAGGTCCCACTGCAGCGACGGCTGCTGGGTGCACACCAGCGTCAGCGGCCCGGGCCACAGGTCGAAGACGAGCTTGCGGGCGTACTGCGGCACTCCGACCGCGAGCGCGTCCAGGGTGGTCGGCGTCGACACCAGCACCGGCGGCGGCATCTCGCGCCCCCGACCCTTGGCCGCCAACAGGCGCCGGACCGCCGCAGGGTCGAAGGCATCGGCGCCGACGCCGTAGACGGTGTCGGTCGGGATCACGATCAGCTCACCACGCTGCACCGCCAGCGTCGCCGCTGCGATGCCCTCCTCGCGTTCGGCCTCGTCGGCCGCGTTGAACCGGTTGCTCACGTGGGTCATCGTGCCAGTCGCGCGGTCACAAAGCGCGGCCGACCTGCCAGATCGGTGTTGTCTCGTACGTCGACCCAGCGGCCGGTCTTGGCAAAGACCGCCTGGGCCGACTCCCCCTGGACGTCGGCGTGCTCGGCCCCCAGCACGCCGCCGGACCGCAGCAGCCGGGCGGCACGTGCCTCCAGTACGCGCATCGCGTCGAGCCCGTCCTGACCTGACCAGAGCGCGAGGTCGGGGTCGTGGTTGCGCGCCTCCAGCGCGACCGTGTCGTAGGCCTCGAGCGGGATGTAGGGCGGGTTGCACACGACGACGTCGACGCTGCCGTCGAGGTCGGCGAACGCCGTGCCCATGTCCCCCTGTCGCAGGTCCACGCCCGAGCCTTCGAGGTTCTTCACCGCCCATGCGTAGGCGTCCTCGCTCAGCTCGACCACATGGACGTCTGCGTCGGGGACCTCGTGCGCGATCGCCAGCGCCATCGCGCCGGATCCGGTGCACAGGTCCACGACAACCGGGGTGCGGCCCGCCGCCAGGACCTCCCGCGCGCGGTCCACTCCCCAGCCGGCGAGGAGCTCGGTCTCGGGCCGCGGCACGAAGACGCCGGGTCCGACCGCCAGATCGACGTACCGGAAGGCGGCGGTGCCGGTGAGGTGCTGCAACGGCTCCCGGCGCGCTCGGCGGTCCACCAGCTCGGCGAACACGGTCCGCTGCTCCTCGGTGGGCGCCGGGGCGAGCGGCACCTGGAGCCGCGGCACCCCGAGCACGTGCCCGAGCAGCTCGGCGGCGTCGAACTCGGGGCTCGACACACCGACCTCCGCGAGGCGGCGCGCGGCCTCGGTCAGCAGGGCCCGGGTGCCGGTCACGACGGGTCGAGCGCCCCGAGCCGGGCAGCCAGATCGGCCTCGACGCAGGAGCCGACGACGGCCTCGAGGTCGCCGTCGAGCACCGAGTCGAGGTTGTGGGACTTGTAGCCGGTGCGGTGGTCGGAGATCCGGTTCTCCGGGAAGTTGTAGGTGCGGATGCGCTCGGACCGGTCGACCGTGCGGACCTGCAGCTTCCGCGCGTCCGACGCCTCGGCGTTCGCGGCCTCCTCGGCTGCGGCGAGCAGTCGGGCCCGCAGGATCCGCAGCGCCTGCTCACGGTTCTGCAGCTGGCTCTTCTCGTTCTGGCAGCTCACCACGATCCCGGTGGGCAGGTGGGTGATCCGCACCGCCGAGTCGGTGGTGTTCACGCTCTGGCCGCCGGGACCGGAGGACCGGAACACGTCGATGCGGAGGTCCTTCTCCTCGATGGTCACGTCGACCTGCTCGGCCTCGGGCATCACCAGCACGCCGGCTGCGGAGGTGTGCACGCGCCCCTGGCTCTCGGTGACCGGCACTCGCTGCACGCGGTGCACGCCGCCCTCGAACTTGAGCAGGGCGTAGGGCGCCTCGCCGGGCTCGGGCGTCCCCTTCGCCTTGACCGCGACGGTCACCGACTTGTAGCCGCCGAGGTCGGACTCGGTCGCGTCGAGGATCTCGGTCTTCCACCCGCGTCGCTCGGCGTAACGGCTGTACATGCGCAGCAGGTCTCCCGCGAACAGCGCCGACTCCTCGCCACCCTCACCGGACTTGATCTCGAGGATCGCGTCCTTGGAGTCCGACGGGTCGCGCGGGACGAGGAGGTGACGCAGCCGCTCCTCGGCCAGCACCCGTCGGTCAGCGAGCGCGTCGGCCTCCTCGGCGAACGAGGGGTCCTCTGCCGCGAGCTCCTTCGCAGCCTCGATGTCGTCGCCGAGCTGCTGCCACTCCCTGTAGGTGCGCACGATCGCGGACAGCTCGGCGTACCGCTGGTTGAGCTTCTTGGCCAGCCCCTGGTCGGCGTGGATGCTGGGGTCGGCGAGCCGCTGCTCGATCTCGGCGTGCTCCGCGACAAGACCCTCTACGGCTTCGAACATGACCGTCACCTTCTTCTGTGGACCGACGTGCGGGGACAAAGAAAGCGCCGGTCCACGCACATGGCGGGGACCGGCGCTTCGGCGAAGCTACTTCTTCGCGGCGTCCTTCTTGGCGTAGCGGGCCTCGAAGCGGGCCACGCGGCCACCGGTGTCGAGGATCTTCTGCTTGCCGGTGTAGAACGGGTGGCAGTTGGAGCACACGTCAGCGTGGATGGTGCCGCTGGTGGCGGTGCTGCGGGTGGTGAACGTCTTGCCGCAGGTGCAGGTGACCTCGGTGTCGACGTACGACGGGTGGATGTCCTTCTTCATGAATTGTCCTCTCGAGGGTATCGGCCGCCGGGTCGTTCTCCACACGTCTGAGGGAACGTGAACCGGGACAGCACTCAAGTGTGCCAAACAATGCCGGGCGGGTGTTAATTCCGTGGGCTCAGCTGACGTGGACTGTGCGGTCGCGCCGCACCACCCCGAACATCAGGAGAGTGGACAGCGCCGTCACGGCGACCATCACCGCTCCCATCGGCGCGGCAGTGGTGCTCCCGAACGCACCGACGACCGGAGCAACCAGGGCGCCCACGCCGAACTGCACGAAGCCGAGCATCGCTGCCGCGGTCCCGGCCGCCTCGCCGTGGCGGGTGAGTGCGAGCGCCGGGGTGTTGGGAAGGGACAGGCCGGCTGCGGCCACCACCAGGCCGAGCGGCACGAGCACACCCATCAGACCGCCGAATCCGGTGAGACCGGTGACGAGGAGCCCGGTCGCGGCGAGCACAGCGACGACCATGGCTCCGGACAGCACGTTCACGACTCCGAAGTGCCGGATCAGCGTCGGGTTGAGCTGCGAGGCCACCGTAAGACCGAGCGCGTTGGCGCCGAAGACCAGCCCGAAGGTGCGCTCGTCGAGGCCGTAGCCCTCCTGCAGCACGAACGACGACCCGGAAACGTAGGCGAAGATCGACGACAGCATCAGACCACCGATGAAGATCAGCGCGACGAAGGACCGGTCCGCGAGGAGCGAGCGGTACGTCGTCAGCGTCGCCCGGAGGTTCGCGGGCCGCCGACGACTCTGCGGAAGGGTCTCGCGGATGCCGAGGACAGCCACGACAGACAGCGCCATGGCGGTCACGGCCAGCACACCGAAGATGCCGCGCCACGACGTCCAGGTCAGGATCAGCCCACCGATGGAGGGCGCCAGGATGGGCGCCAGCCCGATCACCAGCATCAGCCGCGACATCAGGCGCGCGACCGCAACCCCGGAGAACAGGTCCCGGACGATCGCCATCGCAACCACCGAGATCGCCGCCCCCGCGAAGCCCTGCAGGACCCGGACACTGCTGAGGACATAGATACTCGGCGCGACCGCGCAGAGCACCGAGGCGAGCGCGTGCAGGACCAGACCCGCGACCAGCGGGCGCTTGCGTCCGAACGCGTCGGAGAGCGGGCCGATGATCAGCTGTCCGACCGCGAGTCCGCCGAGCATCCCGGTCAGGGTCAGCTGCGTGGCGGAGTCGGATGCCCCCAGGTCCTCCGAGAGTGCCGGGAACGCGGGGAGATACATGTCGATCGTGAGCGGGCCGAGCGCGATCAGCGCGCCGAGCACCAGAACCAGCTGCAGGTAGCGCTTCCCGGTCGGTGCGGTGACTGTCTCTGTTGTCGTCTCGACCGTTGTAGCGCTCACCCCAGGCCGAACCGGGCCGGCCGACGGTTTATTCCCATTGCCCGCGGGCGAGGTCGCCTCGCCCGGTGGCCCGAGGTTCAGGGCCGGCGCCGTTGGAGCACCGACTCGACCCGCGACGCCAGCTCGCGGGGGCTGAACGGCTTGACCACGTAGTCGTCGGCACCGGCACTGAACCCGTGCTCGATGTCGGCCTCCTGAGCCCGCGCGGTCAGCAAGATAACGGGTACGTCGGCCAGGGAGACGTTCGCGCGCAGTGCCCGGCACGCCTCGATGCCGCTCATGCCGGGCATCATCACGTCCAGCATGACAAGGTCCGGCGCCTCCAGCTGGCAGGCCTCGACGGCCGCCGCGCCGTCCGCGACCGCGACGATGTCGTGCCCGGCCTGACGGAGCTTGAAGGCCACCAGCTCGCGGATGTCGGAGTCGTCATCGGCAACGACGATCTTGGCCATGGGGCTCCCCCTCGTGTCGGCGGCGGCGACCCGGTGTGCGTCACCCACGGGGAGGATATCGGCTCGGCTACGGCTCGGGGACGCGCAACGGCGGGCGGGACCTCTTCGGTCCCACCCGCCGTCAGCTGGTTCTGCGCGTCTGAAGGGTCAGTCGCTGTCGCGGCCGTTGCCCGCCATCGGCGTCGTCTTCTGCACCTGCATGAGGAACTCGACGTTGCTGCTGGTCTTGCGCAGCCGCTCGAGCAGCAGCTCGAGTGCCTGCTGTCCGTCGAGACCTGAGAGCACGCGGCGAAGCTTCCAGACGATGGAGAGCTCCTCCTTGCTCATGAGGAGCTCCTCACGACGGGTGCCCGAAGCGTCCACGTCGATGGCCGGGAAGATCCGCTTGTCCGCGAACTCGCGGCGCAGGCGGAGCTCCATGTTCCCGGTGCCCTTGAACTCCTCGAAGATGACCTCGTCCATCCGGGATCCCGTCTCGATGAGCGCCGAGGCGATGATCGTGAGACTCCCGCCGTTCTCGATGTTGCGGGCGGCGCCGAAGAACCGCTTCGGCCGCTGCAGCGCGTTGGAGTCCAGACCGCCGGAGAGCACCTTGCCGCTCGGCGGCGCGATCGTGTTGTAGGCGCGGGCCAGCCGGGTGATGCTGTCGAGCAGGATGACCACGTCGCGCTTGTGCTCGACGAGACGTTTGGCCTTCTCCAGGACCATCTCGGCCACCTGCGCATGGCGTTGGGCCGGCTCGTCAAACGTGGAACTGATGACCTCCGCCGACTTGACCTGCCGCTGCCAGTCGGTGACTTCCTCGGGCCGCTCGTCGATCAGCAGGACGATCAGCGTGACCTCGGAATGATTTTTCAGGATGGCGCGCGCGATGGCCTGCAGCAGCATGGTCTTGCCGGTCCTCGGCGCCGCGACGATCAGCCCGCGCTGCCCCTTGCCGATCGGGGTGGTGAGCTCCATGATCCGCGTGCAGTATTCCTCCTGGTCGAATTCCAGCTTGATCCGCTCCTCGGGGTACAGCGGCGTCAGGTTATCGAAGAGGATCTTATCCCGCGCGACCTCCGGCTCCTCGAAATTGACCTTCTCGACTTTCAGCAGGGCGAAGTAGCGCTCGCTCTCCTTGGGGGGACGAATCTGGCCGGACACGATGTCGCCGGTCCTGAGGTTGAAGCGGCGGATCTGCGAGGGGGAGATGTAGATGTCGTCGGGGCCGGGCAGGTAGTTGGAGTCCGGCGCCCGCAGAAATCCGAAGCCATCGGGCAGCGTTTCCAGCACGCCCTCGCCGTAGATCGAACCGTTCTTCTCGGTCTGGGCCTGCAGGATCGCGAAAATCAGCTCCTGCTTGCGCAAGTTCGCCGCCCCCTCGATCTTGAGGTCGCGCGCGACTTCGTTCAGATCCGCGATGGTTTTCTGCTTCAATTCGGCAAGATGCATGGTCTTCTCCCCTAACATATGTAATCCGCCCTCCACACGGCTGAGGCCCCCGCCCCGGCCTTTTTACGCCCGTTCATTGTTTCCACTGCTGTTTCAGGTTGCTGATGAAAGGTCACGACGGCGCGGTGTCGCTTCGCTGGCGAGGATGTCTCGCGGCACTCCACTCTCCGGCCCCTGCGTGCGCCTCTCCTTCCGTGTTGTTCGTTGCCGGCCGTCGTCCCGCTGTCTTCACACGTGCGGGAACGCGATACACTCCGTCTGCTTCCGCCTGCTCACACGATGGTTTTGATTCGAGTTCGCCCCGGGAAGCTGACTGGATTGGAAGTCTCTTTAGAGTTCAGCTTGATTTAAGGAAGTGCGATCAGGGTCATAGTATCCACGGAAGCCTGATTTGTCAATAACATTCTCCACCCCCGGACGTGCGTTGCACAGGCTCTTGGGGTTGTGCTATGAGTGGACGGACGCAGCCAACTTATCATGGCGGAACAAGACGACGAATATCCGGATCGGCTCTTCAGTCTCTCTGAAGCCAATCACCTCATCCCCAGTCTCGAGGAGCACCTCGGGGCCGTCAAGAAAAGCAAGACTGTGCTCGTCCACACGCGCGACGAGATCAAAAAAGCCAGCCAAAACGCGAGGTTCGGAGGTGGAAGCTTCGCGGCCCCCCACTACATCTCCGCGCTCGAGCAGATCAACGATCACCTGCAAAAAATTCAGGAAATGGGTGTGGTGGTCAAGGATATCGAGATG
>JBFIWG010000063.1:0-12721 GCA_041606495.1 Nocardioidaceae bacterium | reverse complement strand
TTCGGTGTCGCCCTGATCCTGCTGGTGTGGATCAACTACTTCTCCCGGCTGGTGATGTACGGCGCTGCGTGGGCCTACACCTCGCCGCGGAACGACCACGCCGACGAGCCGGAGGTGGATGCCAGCGAGGCAATGGCGGAGCCTCGCCCGCAGCCGGAGACCGCCATCGTGTCCCGGCGTCAGGTGGCCGCGGATCGCGGCAGGTCCAAGCGCGCGCTGGCGGTGGCCGGTGCGGCCGCCGGGCTCGCGGCCGCAGGGGCGGTCGCCCTGCGCAAGCACCAGTCGCCCGACTGAGAGAGGATGAGGGCGTGAAGCTCGAACGCAAGCACGCAGTCCTGTTCTTCGCCATCGCAGCCTGGAACATCCTTAGCTACGCCAACTTCGCCAAGAACCTGGCGGAGACGGCGGCGTCCGGCGCTGACCGGTCCGCCGGCTACTACGTCGCCCATATCGTGCTGATCGTGGTGAACCTCGTGATCGCCGTCGTACTCGCCAGGCTGGGATGGAAGGCCTGGAAGGCGTCCTCGACCAGAACCGCAGCGGAAGCAACGGTGCGATGACGGCCCGGCTGCCCGAGCACGCGGACATCGAGAGCGCCGCTGCTCGGCTGGGCGAGAAGGTCCGGCACACGCCGACCCTCACCGTGCACGGGGACGAGATCGGGATCCCCGGCCGACTGGTGCTCAAGCTCGAGCTGTTGCAGCACACGGGCTCGTTCAAGGCGCGCGGAGCCCTCAACTCCGTGATGTCGCTGGAGAACGGCACGAAGGCCGTAACCGCGGCATCGGGCGGAAACCACGGGGCCGCGGTGGCGTGGGCGGCCCGCCTGACCGGGCTGCAGGCCGATGTCTTCGTGCCGGCCACCGCGACTCCGGAGAAGCTCCAGCGGATCCAGGACTACGGCGCGAACCTCCACCTGGTGGAGGGTGACGTCGGTGACGCGCTCACGGTCTGCCACGAGTACAGCGCCGAGCACGGCCTCCCGCTGGTCCACCCCTACGACACCTTCGAGACCGTCTGCGGCGCCGGCACCGCGGGCCTGGAGATCGGCGAGCAGGTGCCCGACGCCGAGCTGGTGCTGCTCGGCTGCGGGGGCGGTGGTCTCTACACCGGTGTCACGGCTGCCCTGGCCGGCCGGATCCCGGTGCAGCCGGTGGAGAGCGAGCTCTGCGCGCACCTGCACGACGCGGTCGCGTCCGGCGAGCCGGTGGCCCGCAGCTCCGGCGGAATGGCCGCGGACTCCTTGGGCCCGCCGAAGATCGGTCGCCTGGCGTTCGACACCGCGATGACCCACGGGACCACGTCGGTGCTGGTCTCCGAGGACGCGCTTCTGGAGGCTCGCCGATTCCTGTGGGAGCGGATCAGGCTGCTTGCCGAGCCGGGAGCCAGCGTGGCGCTTGCAGCGCTGATGTCGGGGCAGGTGCAGGTCCACCCCGGCGCGACGGTCGTGGTCGTGGTCAGCGGCGGGAACAACCCCGCGATCCCCTGATGCGGTGAGACATGAAGAAGGGGCACGCCGTCCGACGTACCCCTTCTTCGCAAGTGCTGTTGACGCTTTGCGAGCGTCATAACGCTTGTAGAGCGACCATAACCCCGCGTTACAGCGGGTGGGTCATCGGCGGAAGATCAGCGCTCGCTTCACTTCCTGGATGGCCTTGGTGACCTCGATGCCGCGAGGACACGCCTCGGTGCAGTTGAAGGTCGTGCGGCACCGCCACACGCCCTCCTTGTCGTTGAGGATCTCCAGGCGCTGGTCGGTTCCCTCGTCACGGCTGTCGAAGATGAACCGGTGCGCGCCGACGATCGCCTGCGGGCCGAAGTACTGACCGTCGGTCCAGTACACCGGGCACGACGTGGTGCACGCCGCGCACAGGATGCACTTGGTGGTGTCGTCGAAGCGGTCGCGGTCCGCCTGGGACTGCAGGCGCTCGCGGGTCGGCTCGTTGCCGGTGGTGACCAGGAACGGCATGACCGAGCGGTAGGCGTCGAAGAACGGCTCCATGTCGACGACGAGGTCCTTGAGCACCGGCAGGCCCTTGATCGGCTCGACGGTGATCGGCTGGGACGGGTTCAGGTCCTTGATCAGCGACTTGCACGCCAGTCGGTTCTTGCCGTTGATCCGCATCGCGTCGGAACCACAGACGCCGTGGGCGCAGGAGCGGCGGAACGTCAGCGAGCCGTCGAGGTCCCACTTGACCTTGTGCAGCGCGTCGAGCACCCGGTCGGTCCCCTCGGCGGTGACCTGGTAGCTCTCCCACTTCGCGTCCTCGGACACCTCCGGGTTGTAGCGGAGGATCTTGATCGTGACGTCCATCAGTACTTACGCTCCATCGGCTTGTAGCGCGTCTCGATGACCGGCTTGTAGTCCAGGCGGATCCTTGCGGTTCCGTCGCTGTCCACCTCGCGGTAGGCCATCGTGTGGCGCATGAAGTTCACGTCGTCGCGGTTCGGGTAGTCCTCGCGGTAGTGACCACCACGTGACTCGTTCCGGGCCAGGGCGGAGACCACGAGCACCTCGGCGAGGTCGAGCAGGAAGCCGAGCTCGATGGCCTCGAGCAGGTCGGTGTTGAACCGTCGGCCCTTGTCCTGCACCGAGACGTTGACGTAGCGCGCCTTGAGGCCCTCGATGTCGGAGAGCGCCTGCTTGAGCGAGCCCTCGTCGCGGTAGACCTGGGCGTTGATGTCCATGGTGGCCTGGAGCTCCTGCCGGATGGCGGCCACCCGCTCCGAGCCACCGGCATCGCGCATCTGCTCGATCATCGAGACCACGCCGGTCTCGGGGCTCTCCGGCAGCTCGTCGTACTCCACGCCCATGGCGTACTCGGCGGCGTAGATGCCGGCGCGGCGGCCGAACACGTTGATGTCCAGCAGCGAGTTGGTGCCGAGCCGGTTGGCGCCGTGGACCGAGACGCAGGCGACCTCACCCGCGGCGTACAGGCCAGGGATGACGGTGTGGTTGTCGCTGAGCGCCTCGCCCTTGATGTTCGTCGGGATGCCGCCCATCGCGTAGTGCGCGGTCGGGAACACCGGGATCATCTCGTTGTAGGGCTCGACGCCGAGGTAGGTGCGCGCGAACTCCGTGATGTCGGGGAGCTTCGCGTCGATCTGCTCCTTCGGCAGATGCGTCAGGTCCAGGTAGACGTAGGCCTTCTCCGGACCCGCGCCGCGACCCTCGCGCACCTCGTTGGCCATCGCCCGGGCGACCATGTCGCGGGGAGCGAGATCCTTGATGGTGGGGGCGTAACGCTCCATGAAGCGCTCGTTCTCGCTGTTGCGGAGAATGCCGCCCTCACCGCGTGCTGCCTCGGACAGGAGCACCCCGAGCCCGGCCAGGCCGGTCGGGTGGAACTGGAAGAACTCCATGTCCTCGAGCGGCAGGCCCTTGCGCCAGACGATGCCCATGCCGTCGCCGGTGAGGGTGTGCGCGTTGGAGGTGGTGCGGAAGACCTTTCCGAAGCCGCCGGAGGCGAAGATGATCGACTTCGCGTTGAACACGTGGATCTCGCCGGTCGCCAGCTCGTAGGCCACGACGCCGGAGGCGCGACCGTCGGTCATCACCAGGTCGAGCACGTAGAACTCGTTGTAGAACTCCACGTTGTGCTTGATGCACTGCTGGTAGAGCGTCTGCAGGATCATGTGGCCGGTGCGGTCCGCGGCGAAGCAGGAGCGGCGTACTGCTGCCTCGCCATGGTTGCGGGTGTGCCCACCGAAGCGACGCTGGTCGATCTTGCCCTCGTCGGTGCGGTTGAACGGCAGGCCCATCTTCTCCAGGTCGAGGACCGCGTCGATGGCCTCGCGCGCCATCACCTCGGCGGCGTCCTGGTCGACCAGGTAGTCACCGCCCTTGACGGTGTCGAAGGTGTGCCACTCCCAGTTGTCCTCCTCGACGTTGGCGAGGGCGGCGCACATGCCGCCCTGAGCCGCGCCGGTGTGGGACCGGGTCGGGTAGAGCTTGGTGAGTACGGCGGTGCGGGTGCGCTGACCGGACTCGAGGGCCGCTCGCATGCCGGCGCCACCTGCGCCGACGATGACGACGTCGTACTTGTGTGTCTGAACCATGGTTACCGCGCCTTACCTGTTCGTGCAGACGTCGAGGGTGGAGTTGGGGTCGATGCACGGGTCGAAGGTGAAGATCACCAGCGTGCCGAGGACGATCGTCGCCGCGCTGGCGAAGTACAGCAGCGTCTTGAGCGTGAACGCCGTGTTCGCCTTCGTCGCGTAGTCGTTGATGATCGTGCGGAGACCGTTCGTGCCGTGCAGCATGGCGAGCCAGAGCATCGCCAGGTCCCACACCTGCCAGAACGGGTTGGCCCACTTGCCGGCCACGAAAGCGAAGTCGATGGCCTGGATGCCCTTGCCGACCATGAGGTTCACGAACAGGTGACCGAAGACCAGGACGACGAGCAGCAGGCCCGAGCCGCGCATGAAGAGCCAGGAGTTGAGCTCGAAGTTGCTCTTGCCGACCTTGGAACGGGGAGCGGAGATCGTGGGAGTACTCATGGCGATCAGTGTCCAAACACGTTGGTCAGGTGGCGGATGACGAAGGGCACGAACAGCACCAGGAAGATCACGCCGGCGCCGTAGGTCATCTGGCGCTGGTAGCGCGGGCCGTTGGACCAGAAGTCGACCAGCACGATGCGGATGCCGTTCAGCGCGTGGAAGAGCACCGCGGCCACCAGGCCGATCTCCATCACGCCGACGATCGGGTTCTTGTAGGTCTCGACCGCGATGTTGTACGTCTCAGGTGAGACACGGACCATCGCCGTGTCGATCACGTGGGCGAACAAGAAGAAGAAGATCGAGACGCCTGTGATGCGGTGCGCGACCCAGGACCACATTCCTTCGCGGCCTCGGTAGAGCGTTCCCGCTGGGGAGCTGGCCAAGACGAAATCCTTCCGAACATGCAGGCAGGGGTAACTTTGACACTCTATCCAGCGCTTTACCGGTACCGGCCAGTCGGGGTTGTGAGGTCGATTACCGCACGCCGGTGTTGGCTAATGCCGGCGGGTGACAGGCGCCGGGACTGCGCCCGGTGAACGTTAGACATCTCACGATGCGGGCGTGCGTGAATTCGTCGTAACGTTCGACCATGAACCACACCGAGTCCGGCCTTCCGTTCGAGCCTGTGTACGGCCCCGAGGCCCTCGAGGGCTTCGACCCCGCGAGCCAGCTCGGTGAACCAGGGGAGTTCCCCTTCACCCGCGGCGTGTACCCCACCATGTACACCGGCCGTCCGTGGACGATGCGCCAGTACGCCGGGTTCGGCACCGCCAAGGAGTCCAACGAGCGCTACAAGCAGCTCGTGGCCCACGGCACCGGCGGGCTCTCGGTGGCCTTCGACCTGCCGACCCAGATGGGGCACGACTCCGACTCGGCCATCGCGCACGGCGAGGTGGGCAAGGTCGGCGTCGCGATCGACTCGATCGAGGACATGCGGCTGCTCTTCGACGGCATCCCGCTCGGTGAGGTCTCCACCTCCATGACGATCAACGCGCCGGCCGCGCTGCTGCTGCTGATGTACCAGCTCGTGGCAGAGGAGCAGGGCGTTCCGGGCGACGCCATCACCGGGACGATCCAGAACGACGTGCTCAAGGAGTACATCGCGCGCGGCACCTACATCTACCCGCCGCAGCAGTCGCTGCGGCTGATCACCGACATCTTCAGCTACTGCCGCGCAGAGATCCCGAAGTGGAACACCATCTCGATCTCCGGCTACCACATGGCCGAAGCCGGCGCGACGCCTGCGCAGGAGATCGCGTTCACGCTCGCGAACGGCATCGAGTACGTCCGCGCCGCGGTCGCCTCGGGCCAGGACGTCGACGAGTTCGCCCCTCGACTCGCCTTCTTCTTCGTCTCGCGGACGACGATCCTCGAGGAGGTCGCGAAGTTCCGCGCGGCGCGACGGATCTGGGCGCGGGTGATGCGCGACGAGTTCGGGGCGAAGAACCCCAAGTCGCTGATGCTGCGGTTCCACACCCAGACCGCCGGCGTGCAGCTGACTGCCCAGCAGCCGGAGGTGAACCTGGTCCGCGTCGCCGTCCAGGCGCTCGCTGCGGTGCTCGGCGGCACCCAGTCGCTGCACACCAACTCTTACGACGAGGCGATCGCCCTGCCCACGGAGAAGGCGGCCCGGCTCGCGCTTCGGACTCAGCAGGTCGTCGCCTACGAGACCGACGTGACCAAGACCGTGGACCCGTTCGCCGGCTCCTACGCGATGGAGACCCTGACCGACGAGGTCGAGGCGGCCGCCCTCGAGCTGATGACTCGGGTCGAGGAGCTCGGCGGCTCGGTGCGCGCCATCGAGCACGGCTTCCAGAAGAACGAGATCGAGAAGGCCGCCTACCAGGTGGCCAAGGAGATCGACAGCGTCGAGCGGATCGTGGTCGGCCAGAACAAGTTCCGGATCGACGAGGAGGAGCCCTACGAGCCCCTCCGGGTGGACCCCGCGATCGAGGCCCAGCAGGCCGAGCGGCTTGCCAAGCTACGTTCCGAGCGGGACAACGCCGAGGTCGAGAAGCACCTGGCGGCCCTGAAGCAGGCGGCAGAGGGCAACGACAACGTGCTGTACCCGATGAAGGAGGCGCTGCGTGCCCGCGCCACTGTCGGGGAGGTCTGCAACGCGCTGCGCGACGTGTGGGGCGTCTACTCCCCGCCCGACGCATTCTGAGCCTCACCGGTAGCCTTTCGTGACGTGGCCTCCTTCCTTCCCGACGTCGTCGATGCGGTCGACTCCCTTGTCGATGAGCTGATCGCGCTTCGCCGGGACATCCACGCTCACCCCGAGCTGGCGTGGCAGGAGGAGCGCACGACGGCCCTGGTGGCGAAGAAGCTCGAGGAGGCCGGGATCCGGCTGCAGCTCCTGCCCAAGAGCGGGCTGCTGGCCGAGGTCGGCTCCGGGGACGGACCGACCGTAGCTCTGCGTGCCGACCTCGACGCGCTCGCCGTCACGGACCGCACCGACGACCCGTGGTCGAGCACCGTCAAGGGCGTCGCGCACGCCTGCGGCCACGACGTGCACACCGCAGCCCTGGTCGGGGCGGGCCTCGCGCTGGCGGATGTCGACGCCAGGACCCCGCTGCCCGGCCGGGTCCGGCTGCTGTTCCAGCCGGCGGAGGAGATCATGCCCGGCGGTGCCCTCGAGGTGATCTCTGCCGGGGCTCTCGAGGGGGTCGACCATGTCTTCTGCCTGCACTGTGATCCCGGCCTGGACGTCGGCGAGGTCGGTCTGCGTGAGGGACCGCTGACCGGTGCCGCGGACTCGCTCAGCGTCCGGCTCAGCGGTCGCGGCGGGCACACCTCGCGCCCGCACCTGACCGAGGACCTCACCTACGCGCTCGGCAAGCTGGTCACGGACCTGCCGGCTGTGCTGTCCCGCCGGCTCGACCCGAGGGCGGGCGCCAGCCTGGTCTGGGGCGTGATCCGGGCCGGCTCCGCGAAGAACGTGATCCCGTCCTCCGGTGAGGCCGCCGGGACGGTCCGCATGCTCGACGCGGTGGCCTGGGCCGACGCAGAGGGGCTGGTCCGCGAGCTGATCGCCCAGCTCGTCGAGCCGTACGGCGTCGAGGCCGAGGTGACCTACGTACGCGGCGTGCCGCCCGTCGTCAACGAGCCGCAGGCCACGCACCTGCTGGCCAAGGGCGTCGAGGGCGTGCTCGGCGAACGGGGGCACGTCTACACCCCGCAGAGCCTCGGGGGCGAGGACTTCGCGTGGTACCTCGAGACCGTTCCCGGTGCGATGGGGCGGCTCGGGACCAGGGCGCCGGACGGTCCGACGTACGACCTCCACCAGGGGAATCTCCGCATCGACGAGGGTGCGGTGGCGATCGGTGCGAAGGTGCTCGCCGCGGCGGCGCTACAGGCCCTTATTACCGACGTATAACAACTTGCCTCCCATCCGGTTCAGGTCCGCGATACCGGGGCGGGCGAGCGCTAGGGTGTCGCTTGGTTCGCGCCAGGCCGCTGGCGCACATTGATCAAGGAGGCGTCTTGCGTCGGCTGACGAAGATTGCGGCTGCATCCACGGTTCTGGCGTTCGCGCTGACCGGATGCGGTGGGGGTTCATCGAACGAAGGCAACAACACCGGAACGGCGAGCGAGGACATCTGCGAATCCGCAGAAGGCGATGGTCCCCAGATCGGCCTGGCGTACGACGTGGGCGGTCGCGGTGACCAGTCCTTCAACGACTCGGCGTACGAAGGCCTGCGCAAGGCTGTCGACGAGCTCGGCGCGACCTGCACCGAGGTCGAGGCCGGCAACGGCGAGAACGACGCGGACCGCGAGGAGCGTCTGCGTCTGCTCGCCGAGCAGGGCTTCAACCCGGTGATCGCTGTCGGCTTCATCTACTCGCCGGCGGTCGCGACCGTCGCTGCCGAGTTCCCCGACACGAACTTCGGAGTCATCGACGGCTTCGCCTCCTCGATCCAGGAGCACCCGAACGTCGCCGACCTGGTCTTCGCCGAGAACGAGGGCTCCTTCCTCGTCGGCGTCGCCGCTGCGCTGAAGACCGAGAAGGACAACGTCGGCTTCGTCGGCGGCGTCAACGGTCCGCTCATCCAGAAGTTCGAGGCCGGGTTCAAGGCCGGTGTCGAGGCCGTCGACAAGAAGATCAAGGTCCAGACCCAGTACCTCTCCCAGGACGACCCGCAGCAGGGCTTCGAGAACCCGGCCGGCGGCGAGACCGCTGCCACGGGCATGTACGACAACGGTGCGGACATCGTCTACCACGCGGCCGGCAAGTCCGGCCTGGGCGTCTTCGACGCGGTCGAGGCTGCCGGCGAGGGCAACTGGGCGATCGGTGTCGACTCCGACCAGTACCTCACCGTCGACCCGGCGCAGCAGTCCTTCATCCTCACCTCGATGCTCAAGCGCGTGGACACGGCCGTCTTCGAGTACGCCTCGGCCTTCGCTGACGGCAGCGCGCCATCTGGTTTCGTGACCTACGACCTCGAGAGCGGTGGCGTGGACTACTCCACCTCCGGTGGCTACGTCGACGACATCACCGGCGACATCGACTCCTACAAGGAGCAGATCATCTCTGGCGAGATCGAGGTTCCGGTCACCCCGAAGAAGGGCTGACCCACCTGCACGAGGGCCCGGGGGAGCGCGTTAGCGTTCCCCCGGGCCTCTGTCTGCCCCATGATGTCAGTCGGGGGACTTTCGATCGGAGAGCACATGACCGACACCAAGGTGTCCGCGCCGGCGGCCGTCAGCCTGTCCGGCATTGGGAAGCGGTTCCCCGGCGTCATCGCCAACCACGACGTCACGCTTGACGTGCGTCCCGGCACGGTGCACGCCCTGGTCGGCGAGAACGGCGCCGGCAAGTCGACGTTGATGAAGATCCTGTACGGCGTGCAGAAGCCCGACGACGGCACCATCGTGGTCAACGGTGAGACCGTCCACTTCTCCTCGCCGTCGGACGCCATCAAGCACGGCATCGGGATGGTCTTTCAGCACTTCCAGCTCGCCGACAACTTGTCCGTCCTGGAGAACGTCGTTCTGGGCGCGGAGAAGCTGCACGGCATCGGTGCGGAGGCTCGCGAGGAGATCCAGCGCATCTCTGACGCCTACGGGTTCGGCCTCGACCCCGACGAGCTCGTCGAGGAGCTCGGTGTCGGGGAGCGGCAGCGGGTGGAGATCCTCAAGGTGCTCTACCGCGGCGCGAAGATCATCATTCTCGACGAGCCGACTGCCGTGCTCGTCCCGCAGGAGGTCGACGCGCTCTTCGAGAACCTTCGCGAGCTGAAGAAGGAGGGCAACACACTGCTCTTCATCTCCCACAAGCTCGACGAGGTCCGCGCCATCGCCGACGACATCACCGTGCTCCGACGCGGTACGACGGTCGCGAGTGTGGACCCGTCCGAGGTCACCAACAAGGACCTGGCCGAGCTCATGGTCGGTGAGGAGCTGCCCAGCCCCTCCACCGCCGAGTCCACCGTCACCGACCGTCGGGTGCTCGAGGTCCAGGACCTTCAGGTGACCGACTCCGGCGGCCGCGCGGTGCTCACGGAGATCGACCTCACCATCCATGCCGGCGAGGTGCTCGGCATCGCGGGTGTCGAGGGCAACGGTCAGACCGAGCTCGTCGAGGCCATCATCGGCATGGAACGGCCCAGCCGCGGCCGGGTGGTGCTCTCCGGCGAGGACATCACCGCATGGGACACCCGCGCGCGGCGCGAGGCCGGGGTCGGCTACATCCCCGAGGACCGGCACCGGCACGGTCTGCTGCTGGATGCCCCCCTGTGGGAGAACCGCATCCTCGGGCACCAGACCCGAGAGCCGAGCGTCAAGGGCCCCTGGATCAACAAGGCGGGCGCCCGCGAGGACAGCACCCGCATCGTCGAACAGTACGACGTACGCACGCCTGGCATCGACACCAGCGCACGAGCGCTTTCCGGCGGTAACCAGCAGAAGTTCATCGTGGGCCGCGAGATGAGCGGCGAGCCGAAGCTCCTGATCGCCTCCCACCCGACCCGAGGCGTGGACGTCGGCGCCCAGGCGGCGATCTGGGACCACATCCGGGAGGCCCGTCACCGCGGCCTGGCCGTCCTGCTCATCTCGGCCGACCTGGACGAGCTGATCGGGCTGTCCGACAGCCTGAAGGTAATCCTGCGCGGCAGGATCGTCGGCGACTTCGACCCACGCACGGTCACCCCCCAGGACCTGGGAGCGGCGATGACCGGAGCGAAGACGGGAGAGGAATCATGAAGGCACTCCAGCGCGCCGCGCTCTCGGTCGCCGCCCCGGTGCTCGCGCTGATCGTGGCCGGCATCGTCACCAGCGTCGTGCTCATCCTGGCCGGTGACTCCGCAGGCGACTTCTGGTCGACCATGCTGGCCTGGCCTGGCAACCGCAGCCTGGTGAACATCATCAACGACGCCTCGGTGCTCTACCTGGCGGGTCTGGCCGCGGCCATCGGCTTCCGGATGAACCTGTTCAACATCGGGGTCGAGGGGCAGTACCGCGTCGCCACGTTCGTCGCGGCGGTCTTCGCGGCCCAGGCCTGGCTGCCCGGCTACTTCAACACGATCGGCACGATCATCGTCGGCATGCTGGCCGGCGCTGCCTGGGCCGGCATCGCAGCGATCCTCCGGGTCACGCGAGGCGTGTCCGAGGTGATCTCGACGATCATGCTGAACGCGATCGCGGTGTCCCTGGTCGCCTATCTTCTCCGGCAGACGGGCTTCCGTCGCGGGCAGACGATCCAGACCGAGACCATCCCAGAGTCGGGCTGGATCCCGGGCATCCCGTTCCCCGGCTCCGTCACCGAGATCTACGGGCTGGCCGTGCTCGCCGTGATCGCCGGTGTCACCTTCTCCATCCTGCTGAACAAGACGCGCTTCGGCTTCAACCTCCGGGCCACGGGGCAGTCGGAGACGGCGGCGGTCGCGAGCGGTGTGCACGTTAAGCGGATGATCGTCGTCTCCCTGCTGATGTCCGGCGCGGTTGCCGGTCTGATCGGTATGCCGAACCTCTTCGGCGTGTCCCACAACTTCGGCTCGACCATCCAGACCGGCATCGGCTTCGCCGGGATCGCGGTCGCGCTGCTGGGCCGCAACCACCCGGTCGGTATAGCAGCAGGCGCGTTGATCTTCGCCTACCTGGGTGAGCAGGCGAACCCGCTCGGCATCCTTGCCGGGATCTCGCCCGAGATCATCGCTGTCACCCAGGGTGTGGTCGTGCTGAGCGTGGTCATCGCATACGAGGTGGTCCGGCGCTACCGCACGAGAATCGAGCAGCAGCAGGTCGCGGCCGCCCTCGAGGCGCCCACGTCGTCGCAGGAGGTCAAGGCATGAGCACCACGGCTACGACGTCGGAGCGATCGGGGCTGTCCGCAGCGCTCTCGAGTCGCCGCAACCGCATGTGGCTCTACTTCGGGCTGCTGCTGGTCGTGCTGTCGACCACGCGAGTCCTGACCGGCGCCGACGACATCACCTCGGCCGGAACCCTCCGGGCCGCCATGATCGCCGCGATCCCGATCGCGCTGGCCGGCCTCGGTGGCCTGTGGTCAGAGCGGGCAGGCGTGGTGAACATCGGCCTGGAAGGCATGATGATTCTCGGCACGCTCGGCGCCGGGTACTTCACCTACCACTACGGCGTCTGGATCGGCCTCATCGGGGCCGCCGCCTTCGGAGCGATCGGGGGAGCGCTGCACGCGTTGGCCACCGTCACGTTCGGGGTGGACCACATCGTCTCGGGTGTCGCGATCAACATCATCGCGGCCGGTGCGGCCAGCTTCCTCGCCGAGGCGCTGTTCAGCGGCCTTCCCGGAGGAGGACCGACCCAGTCACCGTCGTTGGATCGTCCTCCGACACTCACGATCCCGGGCGTTGCCGGCATCACCTCGAACATCGAGGACCAAGGTTGGTTCCTGGTGTCCGACCTGGCTGCGTTCATCAACAGCCTGACGTCGAACCTGTCCTGGTTCACCATCATCGGGCTGCTGCTGATCTTCGGCACCGGCTGGCTGCTGTGGCGGACCCCGTTCGGTCTGCGACTGCGCTCCTGCGGCGAGTCGCCGAGCGCCGCGGAGACCCTGGGTGTCAACGTCTACCGCTACAAGTTCATCGCGGTCACCATGTCGGGTGTCTTCGCCGGCATGGGCGGGGCCTTCCTCGCCATGGTCGCGTCCTCGGGCTACCAGAACGGCCAGACCGGCGGTCGCGGCTACATCGGCCTCGCCGCCATGATCTTCGGCAACTGGCGGCCGACAGGTCTGCTGACC
>JBFIWG010000062.1:0-12833 GCA_041606495.1 Nocardioidaceae bacterium | reverse complement strand
GCTGCTGCCCACCATCACCCTCTACCTGCACATCGCCACCGAAACCCTCGCCGCCGGTGAGGGGGTGGTGCGCTGGGAGGACCAGGGCCCGGTCACCCTGGCCTACCTGCGCGACGTGCTCGGCCCGCAGTGCCGGTTCACCATCCGCCCGGTCCTGGACCTGGCCGGGCAGGCCCCGGTCGACGACTACGAGATCCCGCACCGGCTCCGCGAGGCCATGCACCTACGCACCCCCGCCGACGTGTTCCCCTACGCCACCAACACCAGCCGCCGCACCGACCTGGACCACACCCACCCCTACCGACCACCCCACGCCGGCGGACCACCGGGCCAGACCAGCACCGCGAACCTCGGCCCGCTCACCCGCTACCACCACCGGGTCAAGACCCACACCGGCTGGCAAAGCGCCCAACCCTTCCCCGGCACCTACCTGTGGCGCGCACCCCACGGCGCCCTCTACCTGACCGACCACACCGGCACCACCCAGATCCGCCCCACCCCCGACCACCCCGATGACCCGCGAATGAACCTCGGAGCGGCACCGGCCCATCGAGGACCTTCCTCGGTCACCCGCCTCGAACGACGCTTCACCGACCTGATCACCGATCACGCCGCCTAGCCGACCGGCCGGCCCGCAGGGCGGTTGAGTCCCCCGCACGGGGGGGTTCCCACCTGGGCTCAGCGTGTCGGCGCTCGACTCCCGATTATCACGGTCAGGTGCGTGCCAACATGCTGTGATGAACACACCGAGAGACGCATCCGCCACATTTCTCGTGCGGATCGGTGACGAGGAGCGTGACGCCTGCATTGCAGCGCTGGTCGAGCACCACGTTCGCGGACGTCTGTCGGTCGAGGAGTTCGACCGACGGCAGCACGCGGCCACGGACGCCGTGACCGAGGCGGACCTGGCGGCTCTGGTCGCTGACCTTCCAGCGCACCCGGTCAGCTATCGCCGAGGCCAACCGGTCCCCCGCACACGCGTGCGGTCCGGTGACAAGACCAGCGCGTGGCGGAAGGCCGCCATTTGGGGTGGCCCCCCGCTCGTCGTCACCTCGACGTCGGCCGTCGTGATGTTCGTGACCTATGAACCACTCGTCGGCTCACCCATCTTCTACGGAGGCTTGATCGGTGGGGCCGTTGGATATGCGTCTCACTGGGCCGTCTCCATCCTCAAGCGCGGTTGACCGGCGGCTAGCCTCCGCCGCAGCAGTCTCATCGTCAGGGCGCGCCGAGCTCCTCAGGCAGGTCAAGCGAGTGCAGCACCACCAGTGATGTGACCGCTCGAGTGAGGCAGACGTACAACCGCCGAAGCCCCGTCACCCGGTCCGCCTCGCCGGCGACGATGCCGGCAGGCTCGACCAGCAGCACGTGGTCGAACTCCAGCCCCTTGGCCAGTGAGGCGGGTACGACGTCGAGCTTGATGTCGAACTCCGAGTCGACGTTCCCTGGCTCCTCGCCGAGCACGGCGAACCCTAGGCCAGCCAAGCGCAACGCACCCGCCACCGAGGCCACCAGATGGTCCGGAACGATCAGCCCCACCGAGCCCACCTTCTCGGCCTCGATCCGCGCAGCATCGACGGTCGCCGCGACCAGGTCCTCGACCCTCCTGACCTCGAGCTCGCCGCGGGTCCGTCGCACCGAGGTGGGCGGCACGAGGTCTGGAGCGATCGAGGGGAGGAGTCTCGCGGCGTACTCGATGACCTCGCCGGGCACCCGGAACCCCAGCGTCAGCTGCTCGATGTGCGCGCCGCTCTTGCCGAGATGGGTGAGGGCCTCTTCCCAGGATCGGGTGGCCCAGGGCGTGGTGGCCTGCGCAAGGTCCCCGAGGACGGTGGTGGAGCCGGTCGAGCAGCGACGCCCGACTGCGCGCAGCATCATCGGGGAGAGGTCCTGCGCCTCGTCGGCGACCACGTGGCCCATGCTCGAGGTTCGCTCGATCAGGTCCGCGGCCTCGTCGATCAGCACCGCGTCGGCGACGGACCAGTGCGCGGAGCCTGGACCCTTCGGCGGCTTGGCCCAGAGCAGCGTCTCCTGCTCCTCGGCGGTCAGGACACCGGACGCGGCCGAAGCAAGGAACGCGGGGTCGCTGAAGAGACGCATCACCAGCCGAGCCGGGTCCACGGCCGGCCACAGCTGGTCGGCGTACTGCTTCACCGGACGGCTCCGGGCCACCGAGTCCTGCACCCGGTCGTCGGGTGAGTCGCCGGCGAGCTCCATCTTCACCAGGATCGCGTGTGCCAGCCGTTGCGCGAGCATCGCGCGGGCGGCGCCGTACCTCACCCCACGAGCCCGCAGCGCTGTGACGATCTCCTCCGCCTCGTAGCCGGCGACCCGCCAGCGGCGCGCGCCGCGGGGGACGACGAGCCCCTCGGTGGGTGGCTGCAGGTGTGACCAGAGAGCGCGCTCGAGAACCGTCGCCATCCGCGCGTCACCCTTGAGCGTCGCGACCTCCGGGGTGTCAGCGCCGCGGATCGTGTAGCGCGCGTTGAGCCTGCTCAGAGTCTTCGCGACGAGCTCCTCGATCGTGGTCTGCTGCGCGTCGATCTCGCCGAGCGCGGGGAGCACGTCGCCGATGTACCTCAGGAAGGACGCGTTCGGCCCGACCACGAGCACGCCCTGGCGCGAGAGCTGGTCCCGGTGCGTGTAGAGCAGGTACGCCGCGCGGTGCAGCCCGACCGCGGTCTTGCCGGTGCCCGGTGCCCCCTGGACGCAGACGGACTGATCGAGCTCGGAGCGCACGATCACGTCCTGCTCCGGCTGGATCGTGGCGACGATGTCACGCATGGGTCCGACGCGCGGTCGCTCGATCTCGCTCTCGAGGATCTCCGAGTGACCCTCCTCCTCGCCGGCGAGCAGTCGCTCGTCCTCGAACGCGGTCATCTCGCCGTGCTGGAAACCGAACCGGCGACGCAGCTCGACGCCCATCGGCTCGGCCTTGCTCGCGCGGTAGAAGGCCCGGCTGATCCTGGCCCGCCAGTCGACGACCATCGGGTCCCCGACCTCGTCGGTGACGTGGCGCCGACCGATGTAGAACCGCTCGCCCTGAGCGTCCTCGTGCGCCTCGTCGTAGTCCAGGCGACCGAAGAAGAGCGGCACGGTCGGGTCGTCCTCGAGCGCCTTCATCCTCAGGTAGATAGTGGACTCGAGAACCTGCTGGCTGACCCAGTCGCCGGCTGCGGATGTGTCGAGGGAAGCCGTTCGCGCCCGCATCCGGGCAAGCGCTGAACGCGAGCGCGACAGGTGGTCGCGCTCCTGCTGAATGGGGGAGTCGAGGTCGGGTTCGGAATCGGTGGGAGTAGGCACGCGATCTCCTCCGCTGACGCGGTGTGTAGTTGTGGTGTGGAAGCCGTGCGACGTTACCAGCGGCCCGGGTCGGAGTCATCTGAGTTTCCTACGATGGTGACGTGAGGACCTTCGAGCTGTACGACGACGGGCGGATCGCGCTGGGACACGACGGGATCGTGCTCCGGCGCTACTACTTCCCGACCTTCGCCTCGAAGGTCATCGCCTACCCGCAGGTGCGAGCTGTCGAGGTGCGACCCCTGGGCTTCACGACCGGCAAGGGTCGCCTGTGGGGCACCGACCATCCTCGCTACTGGCTGCCGCTGGACCTGCTGCGCTGGCGCAAGGAGAGGCTGGTCGCGCTCGATCTAGGTGGACGCATCAAGCCCGCCTTCACCCCGGACGACACCGACCAGGTGCTGCAGATCCTGCGCGAGCGAACCGGGCTGACTCCGGTCGAGCGGGACAAGCTCTAGCCGGGCCACGGCCGGCGAAACGCTGCGCGGCGGACCGGCCTCGTGTTCACTGCAAGGGTGAGCACACTCGAGAACGGCAACCATCCCGGTGTGCTCGCCGCGGTCGGTGGCACCCCGCTGATCGAGCTCAGGAACATCACCTCCGCCACCGGCGCCCGGATCCACATGAAGTGGGAGCCCGCGAATCCGACCGGGTCGATCAAGGACCGGATGGCGGTCGAGGTCATCCGGTCGGCGGCGGCCGACGGCAGGTTGCAGCCAGGCGGGACAGTTGTCGAGTACACCGCCGGAACGACCGGTATCTCCCTGGCCTTCGTGTGTGCCGCCCTCGGCTACCGGCTGCATGCAGTCTTCTCGGATGCGTTCAGCACCGAGAAGCGGAAGACGATGCTCTCGTTCGGAGCCGAGATCACCGAGGTGCCCAGTGAAAACGGTCGGATCAGCGAGGCACTGATCAAGGAGATGATCACCACCGCCGGCGAGATCAGCCGTCAGCCGGGTCACTGGTGGGCGGACCAGCTCAACAACGAGGACGCCGCGCGAGGGTACCTGCCGCTGGGGCGAGAGATCTGGAGCCAGACCGGCGGTCGCGTCGACGCGTTCGTGCAGGCCGTCGGCACAGCTCACTCGATCCACGGGGTCACCCGCGCGCTCCGCGCGAACAACCCGGACCTGCAGGTGGTCGCGGTCGAGCCTGCTGAGTCAGCGGTTCTCTCGGGCCGGCCTACTGGCGCGCACCGGATCGAGGGAATCGGGATCGGGTTCGTGCCTCCGCTGTGGCACGCGGACATGGTCGACTCGATCGAGCAGGTTCCCAGCGACGAGGCGCAGCGAATGGCTCGACGGCTCGCGGCCGAGGAGGGCATTTTCGCGGGCACATCCACCGGGGCCAACCTCGTGGCGGCGCTGCGAGTCGCGGACCGGCTCCCCGCGGACGCGCAGGTCGTCACCGTGGCCGTCGACTCGGGCCTGCGCTACCTGAGCTCCGCGCCCTACGCCTAGGCCTCGGCGTCGATGTCGTCGGCGTCCATGATCCGGTAGGCGTAGCCCTGCTCGGCAAGAAACCTCTGCCGGTGCTGGGCGAAGTCAGCATCGACGGTGTCCCGGGAGACGATCGCGTAGAAGCGCGCGGACCGCCCGTCCTCCTTGGGTCGCAGCAGCCGACCGAGCCGCTGGGCCTCCTCCTGGCGTGAGCCGAACGAACCCGAGACCTGGATCGCGACCGCCGCCGAGGGCAGGTCGACCGAGAAGTTCGCGACCTTCGAGACGACCAGCAGGCTGACCTCGCCGTGCCGGAACGCGTTGAACAGCCGCTCCCGCTCCTTCACCGGCGTCTCGCCCTTGATCACCGCGGCGTCGAGCCGTTCGGCGATCTCGTCGAGCTGGTCGATGTACTGCCCGATGACCAGCGTCGGCTCGCCCTGGTGCTTCTTCACCAGCTGCTCGACGATGTCGGTCTTCACCCGGGTGCAGGACGCCAGCCGGTACCTCTCGTCCGGCTCGGCGGTCGCGTAGCTGAAGCGTTCGCCCTCGGGGAGCGTCACGCGGACCTCGACGCAGTCGGCCGGGGCGATCCAGCCCTGCGACTCGATGTCCTTCCACGGTGCGTCGTACCTCTTGGGCCCGATCAGCGAGAACACGTCGCCCTCACGCCCGTCCTCGCGGATCAGCGTCGCGGTCAGGCCGATCCGGCGGCGGGCCTGCAGGTCCGCGGTCATCCGGAAGATCGGTGCGGGCAGCAGGTGCACCTCGTCGTACACCACCAGGCCCCAGTCGCGCGCGTCGAACAGCTCGAGGTGCGCGTAGACGCCCTTCCGGCGCGTGGTCATCACCTGGTACGTCGCGATAGTGACCGGCCGGATCTCCTTCTTGGTGCCGGAGTACTCGCCGATCTCGTCCTCGGTCAATGAGGTACGACGGACCAGCTCCTCCTTCCACTGCCGGGCCGACACCGTGTTCGTCACCAGGATCAGCGTCGTCGCCTTGGCGTGCGCCATCGCGGCCGCCCCGACGATGGTCTTGCCGGCACCACAGGGAAGCACCACGACGCCGGAGCCGCCGTGCCAGAACGACTCGGCTGCGTCCTTCTGGTAGCCGCGGAGCTCCCAACCGTCCTGGGCCAGGTCGATCTGATGCGCCTCGCCGTTGACGTACCCGGCGAAGTCCTCCGCCGGCCAGCCGATCTTCAGCAGCGCCTGCTTGAGGTTGCCGCGCTCCGACGGATGGACGACGACGGTGTGCTCGTCGACTCGGTCGCCGAGCATGGGCTTGACCTTCTTCGCGCGGAGCACCTCCTCGAGCACCGGGCGGTCGGTCGTGGCGAGCACCAGCCCGTGGGTCGGGTGCTTCTCGAGGCGGAGCCGGCCGTAGCGCGCCATCGTCTCCGCGACATCCACGAGCAGGGCGTGCGGCACGGCGTACCTGCTGTAGGCGAGCAGGGTGTCGACGACCTGCTCGGCGTCGTGCCCGGCAGCGCGCGCGTTCCACAGGCCCAGCGGGGTGAGCCGGTAGGTGTGCACGTGCTCCGGCGAGCGCTCGAGCTCGGCGAACGGTGCGATGGCCTTGCGGCAGTCCTGGGCGCGCTCGTGATCAATCTCGAGGAGGAGGGTCTTGTCGGACTGGACGATCAGGGGACCGTCGTTCATGCGGTGGCTCCCTCGGCGGAGTCGTGCGTCGCGGCTTCGGCGGTGGCCCGCTGTCGTGCGCGGTAGGCCGCGACGTTCGCCCGCGACGAGCACCGGTCGGAGCAGTAGCGCCGGGACTGGTTCGGCGAGGTGTCCACGAAGACGTTGGTGCAGGGGCTGGCGTCACACACGCCGAGCCGGTTCGGGCCAAGGTCGCACACCAGCGTCGAGAGGCCCATCAGGCACTCGGCGATCACGAGCTCGGCCACCGACGAAGACCGGTCGGCGACGTGAAGGTGCCAGCGTCCCTTGGGGCCGGCGATGTAGGGCGTGACGGGGTGCTTGGCGAGCAGGGCGTTGAGCTGCTCCACGACGCCGTCCTCGTCGCCGACGTTCGACGCTTCGTAGACCGGCCGGAGCTCGCGCTGGAAGCGTCGGAGCGCGGTGGCATCCCGCTCGACGACCTGGTCCTGGAGCCACGCACGGCTGCTGAGGAAGTCGACGAGCGCAGCCGCATCGTCGATCTCGGCGTTCAACAGCTCAGCAGATCGCTCCGCGTAACGAACAAAATCCAAGTGTACAGGTTACGTTCCGCGGCAAATCCGGCTTCCGGTAAGGGGCATCCGGCGGCACAGTCCGCGGCTCAACGGGGCAGAAGCCCCGGCTCAACGGGGCAGAAGCCCCGGCTCAACGGGGGAGGGGGGCGACGGCGGTGACCCGGTGGATCGCGAACGAGCGGACGTCGTCGGCGCGGTGGTCGTACGCCGTGAGCCAGCCACCCTCCACCTTCATCGGGTCGACCACCCGTTCCGCGGTGGATCCGTGGTTGTCGACGTACCCGATCCACACCGTGCTCTTCGCCTCGACGGCCTCCCGCAGCATCGCCATCGTCGACATCGGGCCGCTGCGGGAGAGGCGCACCGTCTCCTCGGAGGCCGGCCGGTTGGCCACCGCCTGGTCGCCGGCCCGGATCGCGCCCACGGTCGCCGCGACGCGGGCCGCCAGTCGCGCCGCGGCCTTCGCGTCGTGCGGAGCGGGCGTCGATCCCACCTCGGTCACGGCCGGTCGGTTCCGCTTCGGCCGGGCCCGGTGCGCGTCCTTGCGGGCCAGCCGCACGGTCCCGTCCGGGGCCTCCACCACCGGCGCGGTGCCGAGCTCCCGCAACCGTGGCAGGAGTACGTCGATGGGCACGTCGCTGACCACGACGGTCGGCGCGATCCGCCGCAGCCGGAGCGCCGACGCCTTGGGGTTGTGCACGAGCTCGGCCAGTGCGCTCTCGTCGTCGCTGCGCAGGAACGACTCCGCAGCCCCGACCCGGACCGTGCCGAACCGCCGGGACACGTCGTCGACGAGGTAGACCAGCGGCTGCGGCACAGGTGTCCGCGACGCCGCGGCGATGAAGTCGTGCACCTCCGCGGCGGACCAGCCCGAGTCGAAGGCGCGGCGGACCGAGGTCGCGGTGAACCGGTACACGGTGGCGCCACCACGCGACTCGATGTCGGCCATCGTCGCCAGGTTGTGAGCGAGGTCGTGCTCGAGGGGTCCCGGTGCCACGGCGGTCAGGTCGGCCTGCAGCAGGACGTGGTCGATGGGCTGGGGCAGCAGCGGCTCCAACGCCGCCGGGGCCGCGTGTCTGGGGTCCTCCACGGACAGCAGCGCCCGCCCGTGCACCGAGAGGCCGCCGAGTGCCATCACACCCAGGACCGCCGCCTCCTCCGCCGCCCAGGCCACGGCCTCCGCGCGGAGCGCCGGGCGACGGGGCCGCAGCCAACGGGTGCGCTCGACCAGGGACGGGACGCCGGTGCCGGCGGCCAGCACCTCACCCGAGGGGAGCTCCGCCACCTGGCCCAGGGCCGTCCGGCGGGTCTCCGGCAACCACGACCGCTCCAGGTCCGGCACCAGCGCATTGACCGGCTTCCCGCCATCGTCGCGACCGCCGACCAGGCCGACCAGGCGGGGCGAGTCCAGCCAGGCGAGAGCAAGAGTGGCCCACCGGTCCGCGACGGGAGCGGCGTTCCAGATGTCGAACGTGTCCGTCGGCAGCCAGGCCGAGTCGAGGTCCTCGGTGGGTCCGACAGCGAGGAGGCCGGCAGCGGCGGCGACCTCGATGTGCAGCGCGGCGACGTTCTCCTCCACGTGCAACAGCTCCGCTGCGGCCCGCAGGTCACGGACCCCCAGCCCACCGGTCCGCAGCGCCGAGGGTGGGGCGGTGCCCCAGTGCTCGAGCATCAGCTCGACGTGCCGTACGAACTCGAACGCCGCGCCCCCGGCCGCGCGGTCGACCAGCGTCTGGTCGCGCGAGGACGTGGCCAGGCTCGGTATCTCGTCGGCCTTGCTCCGGGTGGTCCGGCCGCCGCGCAGCGCGATCCCCACCTCGCGGGGCACCGCGACGTGCCGGCGGTCCCGCGCCATCAGCAGCGCCCGCGCGAGCAGCTGGTCGACCGGCCCCTGGGACGACGCGCGGCTGACCGGCCGCTCGGTCGACTCCACGCTGCCGTCGGTCCCCTCACGCTCGAGGTGGTCCAGGATCTTGGCGGCCTGCGGGTCGATCTCCGTGAGCAGCGTCTCGACGTTGGCCTGCACCGAGAGGTGTTCCGCGATGCGGTGGATGTCGGTGTGCCGGTCCCCGGACACCTCGACGCCGAGGTCTTTGGCGAGGGCGGTGACGCGGCTCGGGCCGTACGTCGACAGCAGCGACTCCGCGGAAGGGCCGAGGCGGCTGACCGTCGTACCCACGATCTCGGTCAGGATGCTGACCGCCCGGAGCTCCTCGCGGGTGCCCCACAACAGCGCGAGCCCGAGCAGCCGGTCCACGGCCTCGGAGACGGCACCCGGGGAGGCGTTCACATGCTGCTGGAGCGAGCGCAGGGATGTCGTCCCACCGAGCGCCACGACGGCGTCGACGACGGTGAGCTCGAGCACGGTCAGCTGGTCGACCGCCCGCAGCGCCGAGGAGCGAGTCCCCGCCCGGGAGGCGAGCTGGCTGGAGTCCTGAGGCGCCGGCGCAGCGAGGTCGGGCCGCTCCTCGAGGAGACGCACGAGGGCCTGGTCCGGCCAGCTGCGGAACTGGTCGGCCAGGGTGCGCGGTGCACTGGATTCGGCCATCCTCCCTACGGTACTAGCGGCGTGCTGGCAGGATGACCGCGAGCGGAACGACACGACGAGGCGGGGGCACGGCATGGCACTGATCCAGGCGCGCGGCCTCGGCAAGGTGTACGGCGGCAAGCCCGCCGTGGTCGACCTGAGCTTCGACGTCGCACCGGGCAGTGTCACCGGGTTCCTCGGACCGAACGGCGCCGGCAAGTCCACGACCATGCGTCTCATGCTCGGCCTGGATCACGGCACGGGCACCACCACGTTCGACGGGGTGCCGTTCACCGAGCTCCGCGAGCCGATGAGGCACGTCGGCGCGCTGCTGGAGGCGAAGCCGTTTCACCCGACCCGCACCGCCCGGAACCACCTGCGGATGGTGGCCGCCGCGAACAGCATCCCGCTCAGCCGCGTCGACGAGGTGCTCGATCAGCTCGGCCTGGCTGAGGTCGCTCGCAAGAAGCCCCGGACGTTCTCGCTCGGCATGGGCCAGCGGCTCGGCCTCGCCGCCGCCCTCCTCGGGGACCCGCACACCCTGATCCTCGACGAGCCCGCCAACGGCCTCGACCCCCAAGGCATCCAGTGGATGCGGGTCCTGCTCAAGGGACTCGCCGCCAGTGGCCGATCGGTGTTCGTCTCCAGCCACCTGCTCAGCGAGATGGCGTTGCTCGCCGACCAGCTCGTCGTGATCGGCAAGGGCCGGCTGATCGCGAGTGGTCCCGTCGGCGACTTCGTACGCGCCTCCAGCCGCAGCTCGGTGACCGTCCGCTCACCGCAGGCCGGCGAGCTCGCCGCAATCCTGCAGCGCGACGGTGTCGAGGTCTCGGCTCCCGAGGCCGGGCTGCTCTCGGTGACCGGGCTGACCGCCGCACAGGTCGGTGACCTGGCCTTCGAGCACTCGATCCGGGTGCATGAGCTCGCCGAACGAGTGGCAACGCTGGAGGAGGCGTTCCTGGAGGCGACCGAGCTGGCTCAGGAGTTCGAGGCACATGAGGTCGCGGGTGCTCCCGGGACGGGGAGGCCGGTATGACCGCCGCATTGAAGTACGAGTGGGTGCGCATCCGCACCATCCGGTCCACCTGGTGGCTGACGGTGCTCGCGGTCGGCTTCGGGACGGCGGTCGCCTTCCTCGTCGCCTGGGGCTACTCGCAGGCGTTCCAGATGCCTCAGCCGCCGTCGGCCGGGGAGGCGCACCGGCTCGCGCCGCTGGTCGTGGGTCACTTCTCCGGCGACGGTGCTCCGTTCTTCCTGCCGTACTTCCTGGCGATGATCGGGGTCTTCGCCTGGGGGCACGAGTACCGCCACGGAATGATCCGCGCCACCCTGACCGCCGTACCGTCCCGGACCCACGCCTGGGTCGCGAAGTACGCCGTCGTCGGCGCCTGGGTCGCGGGTACGACTGTCCTCACCCTGGTGCTCAGCGCGATGGCCGGCTGGCTCTGGCTGCGCGACGACGGGATCGCCTTCGCCACGTCGGCCGTGCTGGTGACCGTCGTGAAGGCGGTGGGCTACAGCCTGCTGTTCACCTGGCTGGCCATGGCTTTGAGTGCGGTTCTCCGGGTCCAGGCCGCCGCGTTCGTGCTGATGTTCCTCTGGCCATTGGCGCTGGAGAACATCCTCACCGTCATGCTGTACGCCGTCCCCGGCCTGCAGGGGCTCGCGCCGCTGTCCCGGTTCCTGCCGTACAACGCCGGTGCCCGGATCCTCAGCTCGCAGGAGGTCACCACCGTGTTCGGGGACCCGCTGTCACCGTTGGGCGGCCTCGTCGTGTTCGGGGCAGCGGCGGCGATGCTGATGGCGTTCTCGCTGATGCTGTTCCGCACCCGCGACGCCTGACCTGCCGCGCCTAGGTCGCTCGCCGCTATCTTTCCTCCATGACCCGGCCGCCGTCGTTCCTCGACCTGCTCTACGCCGAGGCGCCGCGTGAGGCCTTCGACGAGGTGGTCACCCGGGCCGAGAAGGACGGCGCGACCGAGGCCGAGCTCGACGCCCTGCGCGAGCAGCGCACGGTGGCCCTGCGCATCCGCGAGCAGACGGTGCGCCAGCGACAGCGTGAGGCCGAGCTCTCGGCGCTCTACGAGACCGCGAACGACCTCACCGCGATCCGCGACGTGGACGCGATCCTGGCCGCGATCGTCCGCCGGGCCCGGCAGCTGCTCGGCGCGGACATGACCTACCTCTCCCTCAACGACGAGGAGGAGGGCGCGTCGTACATGAAGGTCACCGACGGCTCGGTGTCCGCGGAGTTCCGCAACCTGCGGCTGCCGCTCGGCACCGGACTCCTCGGCCTGGTCGCCCAGACCGGCGCGCCGTACTACACCGACGACTACCAGTCCGACTCCCGGTTCGTGCACCGCGACTACATCGACCACGCGGTCAACGACGAGAACATCCGCGCCATCCTGGGCGTCCCGCTGGTGCTGGAGGGCAAGGTGATCGGTGCGCTGCTCGCCGGCCACCGCAGCGTGCGCCCGTTCCCGCCCGGCGAGGTCAGCCTGCTCACCTCCTTCGCCGCCCACGCCGCCATCGCCCTGGAGAATGCCCGGCTCTTCGAGGAGACGCAGTCGGCCCTGGCCGAGGTGGACGAGGCGAACCGGACCATCCGTGCCCACTCCGAGGCGGTCGAGGTCGCCGCGAGCGCGCACGACCAGCTCACCGACGTACTCCTCCACGGCGGTGGCGTCTCCGGGGTCGCCGCCGTTCTGGCCGACGTGCTCGAGGGGTCCCTCAGCGTGTACGACGGTGAGCTGCGCGAGCTCGCCGCGAGCGGAGACCGACTCGACCATCCGGAGCAGCTGGAGAGCGCCATCGCCGAGGCCCGCCGTTCCGGTCGAAGCGTGGAGCTGGCCCTGCCCGGCGGCGGGAACGCCTACATCGTCGCGGCGCTCGCCGGCGCCGAGCACCTCGGCACCCTCGTCCTGCACGGCCGGTCCGAGCCGCTCGACCTGGCCGGCCGGCGGACCATCGAGCGCGGCGCCCTGGTCACCGCGCTCGTGCTGCTGTTCAGCCGCTCCGTCGCGGAGGCGGAGGACCGGGTCCGCGGTGAGCTGCTGGCCGACCTGCTCGCCGGTCGCGACACCGACCCGACCCGGCTGGTCGAGCGGGCCCGGCGTCAACGCGCCGACCTCGAGTCCGCGAGCGTGGTGGCCGTCGCCGCTGTCGACGGGCTCGACCGGCACCGCGCCGCCCAGATCGCCGCCCGCTACGCCGGGGAGCTGCGCGGCCTCGGGGGTGACCACGAAGGCCGGGCCGTCCTGGTCGTGCCCGGCGACGACGCGGTCGCCGTGGGCAGCCAGCTGCGAGAGCGGATCCGGGCAGTGGGCGGCACTGCCACCGTCGGCGTGGTCACAGCCGATCCCGG
>JBFIWG010000061.1:0-12851 GCA_041606495.1 Nocardioidaceae bacterium | reverse complement strand
CGCCGCCTCGCCGGCACCGAGGCCGTTTCGAAGGCTGACACCAAGAAGGTCAAGAAGCTGCTCGGCAAGTGACCTCAGGTCGCCGCAGTCCCCGAATTTTGTAAGCATCAAGGAGTAATAAGTGGCACGCGTCAAGCGGGCGGTCAACGCCCAGAAGAAGCGCCGGGTAACCCTCGAGCGCGCGTCCGGATACCGCGGTCAGCGTTCGCGCCTCTACCGCAAGGCCAAGGAGCAGGTCACCCACTCGCTGGTCTACAGCTACCGTGACCGTCGCGCCAAGAAGGGCGAGTTCCGCAAGCTGTGGATCCAGCGCATCAACGCTGCGGCCCGCGCGAACGGGATGACCTACAACCGCTTCATCCAGGGCCTGAAGGCCGCTGGTGTCGAGGTCGACCGCAAGATCCTCGCGGACATGGCCGTCAACGACGCCGCCACCTTCACCTCGCTGGTCGAGCTGGCCAAGGCCAACATGCCGGCCGACGTCAACGCTGCGAAGACCCCTGAAGAGGCCACTGCCTGATCGCTGCTGCGATCCGGCTGAGAACGTCGATGGCGAGTCTCCCTGCTGACGCACCCGTGCTCTCTGCGAAGAGCGGGCGCGTGAAGACAGCACGGAGGCTCGCCCGACGTGTCTCTCGGGCCGAGAACCGCCTCTTTCTGGCGGAGGGCCCACAGGCGGTCCGTGAGGCCCTCGCTCTTCCCGGCTGTGTCGCCGAGGTCTTCGCCACGGCCACAGCGACCGATGCGCACCCCGACCTCCACGCCGCGGCCTTGCACCAGCAGCTGCCCTGGCAGCTCGCCGACGACGCCGCGATCGAGTCGCTCACCGACACCGTGCACCCCCAAGGACTTGTGGCGGTCTGTCGCTTTCTGGACCGTCCGCTCGCCGACGTCATGCGGGCCGAACCTGAGCTGGTCGTGGTCTGCGCCGATGTCCGTGATCCTGGCAACGCCGGCACGGTCATCCGCTGCGCGGACGCCGCCGGCGCCGGGGCCGTCGTACTCTCCGGTCATTCGGTGGACCCGTACAACGGCAAGGCTGTGCGAGCCACCGTCGGCAGCCTCTTCCACCTTCCGCTCGTCGTGGAGCCCGACACCGCCGCGGTGGTCGCCGACCTCCAGGGCAGGGGAGTGAGCGTGCTCGCCGCGGACGGGGCGGGCGAGCTCGACCTCGACGACGCGATCGACTCCGGCATGCTGTCCGGCCCGACCGCCTGGCTCTTCGGGAACGAGGCCTGGGGCCTGCCGGGGGAGCTCGCCGCACTGGCTGACCACCGCGTACGGATCCCGATCCACGGCCGGGCGGAGAGCCTGAACCTCGCCACCGCTGCCGCCGTATGCCTCTACGCCTCCGCCCGCGCGTTGCGCAGAAGTCAGATTTGATCCATCTCTGTTCCCGGCGTGTCAACCGCCGGAAGTACCTCGCTTCCCGGCCTCTGAACCCACTAACCTGAGCGAGTGCCGTCCGTGACCTCTTCCGCAGACCAGGCGTTGCTCGACGCCCTTCCGGACGGCGTGGTCTTCGCGGACGAAGCCGGGATCGTCACCAGGATGAACGCTGCGGCGGGACGGATGCTGCGCTACACCGACGGCGTGGGCAAGCACCTCTCGGACGTGGTCGCGCTGCAGGACCGCGCCGGGAACGACTGGTTCTCGTGCACCGACATGTACGACGGGTCGTCGATGCGGTCCGCGCTGACCGAGCAGTCCTGGTTCCTCGCCGACGGGACCGAGCTCCTCGTCACTGCACGCATCCTGCGTGATGCGCCGCGGGGACCGACCCAGGGAGTCGTCGTCTCCCTTCGGACATCCCGGGCGCGAGAACGGCTCGACCGCGAGCGCTCCGACCTGGTCGCCACGGTGGCGCACGAGCTGAGGTCGCCGCTGACCGGCGTCAAGGGCTTCGTCGCAACCCTGCTCTCGAAGTGGGACCGGCTCAACGACGACCAGAAGAAGCTCATGCTGGAGACGGTGAACTCCGACGCAGACCGGCTGACCCGGCTGATCGCCGAGCTCCTCGACGTGGCGCGGATCGACACGGGCCGCCTGTCGCTCCATGCCCGGCCGCTGGACTTCGCTCCGGCGGTCAACCGCGTGCTGGAGTCCGCGCGAGCCACCACCGGCCGGGAGATCCTCTTCGACGCCGACGGTGAGCTGCCGCAGGTCACCGCAGACCCGGACAAGTTCGTGCAGGTGATCACCAACCTCGTGGAGAACGGCATCCGTCACGGAGAGGGCGTGGTGCGCCTCTCCGCCGCCTCGATCGCCGACGAGGACCCCTTCCCGGGCGTGGTTCTTCACGTCGACGACGAGGGCGAGGGGATCAGCCCGGACATCCGGAGCCGGGTCTTCACCAAGTTCTGGAAGCACGGCACCCGCGGCGGCTCCGGCCTCGGGATGTACATCGTGCACGGTCTCGTCGGCGCCCACGGGGGCGTGGTGGAGATCGATGACGCACCCGGTGGTGGCGCGCGGATCAGGGTGATGTGGCCCCAGCGCGACCCCCGTCTGGACTGACCCGGTCCCGCCCGACAAACCGGTTCGCCCTTGCTGCGCGTACCTTCCTAGACTGCTCCTGTACGCGCCACCCTTCGAAAGGCAACCATGTCGGGCCCGAACTCCGAATACGACCCTGTCGAGGTCACTCCGCTGAAGGCGGAGGAGGTCGACTCGATGAGAGCGGCGGCGCTCGAGGCCATCGCCGCGGCCGGCAGCCTCGAGGAGCTGAAGCAGGTCCGGCTCGCGCACACCGCGGAGCGCTCCCCGCTGGCCCTCGCCAACCGGGAGATCGGCGCGCTGCCGCCCCAGGCCCGCAAAGAGGCCGGAATGCGGATCGGGCAGGCCCGTGGAGCGGTCAACAAGGCGCTCGCAGCGCGACAGGAGCAGCTCGAGGCCGAGAACGAAGCCAGGATCCTCGTCGAGGAGGCGGTCGACGTCACGCTTCCCTGGGACCGCGAGCCGCGCGGCGCCCGGCACCCGCTGACCACCATCCAGGAGCTCGTCGCGGACGTGTTCGTGTCGATGGGGTGGGAGGTCGCCGAGGGGCCGGAGGTCGAGGCGGAGTGGCTGAACTTCGACGCCCTCAACCTCGGCCCCGACCACCCGGCGCGGACCATGCAGGACACGTTCTGGCTGGAGCCCGCCGACGGCGGCCTGGTGCTTCGCACGCACACCTCGCCGGTGCAGGCGCGCACCATGCTCACGCGCGAGCCACCGATCTACGTGATCTGTCCCGGCCGGGTCTACCGCACCGACGAGCTCGACGCGACGCACACGCCGGTCTTCCACCAGGTGGAGGGGCTGGTCGTCGACAAGGGCATCTCGATGGCTCACCTCAAGGGCACCCTCGACCACTTCGCCGAGGCGATGTTCGGCGAGGGGATCACAACGCGCTTCCGGCCGTCGTACTTCCCGTTCACCGAGCCGAGCGCCGAGGTGGACCTGGTCTGCTTCGTGTGCCGGGGCCATGCACCTGACGTGGAGACCTGCCGCACCTGCCGCGGCGAGGGCTGGATCGAGTGGGGCGGCTGCGGCGTGGTCAACCCGCGGGTGCTCACCGCCTGCGGCATCGACGCCGACACCTACTCGGGGTTCGCCTTCGGCATGGGCCTGGAGCGGACGCTGATGTTCCGCCACGGCATCGAGGACATGCGCGACATCGTCGAAGGTGACATCCGGTTCACCCTGCCTTTCGGAATGGAGATCTGATGCGGGCCCCGCTTTCCTGGCTTCGCGAGTACGTCGACCTGCCGGCCGACGTGACTGCAGCGGACCTTGCCCACAAGCTCACCGCGCTCGGGCTCAAGCTCGAGGCGCTCGAGGCTCCGGGCGCGGACATCTCGGGGCCGCTGGTCGTGGGACGGGTGCTCACCTTCGTCGACGAGCCGCAGAAGAACGGCAAGGTGATCCGTTGGTGCCAGGTCGACGTCGGGCCCGCGCACAACGACGAGGACGGGTCCCGGGGCATCGTCTGCGGCGCGGACAACTTCGCCGAGGGTGACCTCGTCGTGGTCTCGCTCCCGGGCTGCGTGCTGCCCGGTGGCTTCGCGATCGCGGCGCGGAAGACCTACGGGCACGTCTCGGACGGGATGATCTGCTCCACCAAGGAGCTCGGGATCGGCGACGACCACGGCGGCATCCTGGTCCTCGATGCAGACCTTGACGGCACGGTGAAGCCGGGCGACGACGCGGCCGAGCTGCTTCACCTTCGCGACGACGTGATCGAGTTCGAGATCAACCCCGACCGCGCGTACGCCCTGTCGCTGCGAGGGGTCGCTCGCGAGGCAGCGCTCGCCTACGGCGTGGCGTTCCACGACCCGGCGCAGCGCGAGGTGCCGCCACCAAACCAGGGCGGCTACCCGGTGCGGCTCGAGGCCGAGGACGGCTGTCCCGTCTTCGTGACCCGCACTGTCACCGGCTTCGACCCCTCGGCGCCGTCCCCCCGGTGGCTGGCACGCAGAGTCCAGCTCGCCGGCATGCGCCCGATCTCGCTGGCAGTCGACGTCACCAACTACGTCATGCTCGAGCTCGGCCAGCCGATCCACGGCTATGACGGCGACAAGCTCCAGGGCCCGATCGTCGTACGACGTGCAGCGGCGGGGGAGTCGCTCACCACGCTGGACGACGTCAAGCGCACGCTGAGCCCCGAGGACCTGCTGATCACCGACGACAGCGGACCGATCGGGCTGGCCGGCGTCATGGGTGGTGAGACCACGGAGCTCTCGGCGACGTCGAGCACCGTCGTCATCGAGGCCGCGCACTTCACGCCCGTGACGATCTTCCGCACCGCGCGGCGCCACAAGCTGCAGTCCGAGGCGTCCAAGCGCTTCGAGCGCGGGGTCGACCCGCTGCTTCCGGCGTACGCCGCGGACCGGGTCGCCGAGCTGCTCGTCGCGCACGGAGGCGGCACGATCACGGACGGCGTCACCTACGTCGGTTCACCCCCGGAGGGGAGAGCGATCACAGCACCGGTCACCCTGCCGGCCACGATCACGGGGATCGACATCCCTGCGGAGACGACGGTGGCCCACCTGCGCGCCGTCGGCTGTGCGGTGACGCTCGAGGGGGACTCCCTCACCGCGGTCCCGCCGACCTGGCGTCCTGACCTGAACGATCCCTACGACCTGGTCGAGGAGGTCGCCCGCATCGTCGGCTACGACCAGGTGCCCTCGGTGCTGCCCACGGCGCCCGCCGGACGTGGCCTCACCACGGAGCAGCGTCTCAAGCGCCGGATCGGGCTGACCCTGGCCGGTGCCGGGTACGTCGAGGTGCTCACCTACCCGTTCGTCGGCGAGGCTGACTGGTCAGCGCTGGGCCTGCAGGACGACGACGAGCGGCGTCGGACCCTGCGGATCGCGAACCCGCTGTCCGAGGAGGAGCCGGCCATGCGGACGACCTTGGTGCCCGGGCTGCTCAAGGCGCTGGCCCGCAACGTGGGCCGTGCTCAGTCCGACGCGTCGCTGTTCGAGACCGCGCCGGTCTACCTCCCGGCCGCAGATGCCGCACCCGCGCCCATCCTGCCGGTGGACACCGCGCCGACCCCGCAGCAGTGGGAGGACCTGGAGAACGCGGTCCCGCACCAGCCGCAGCACCTTGCGGTCGTGCTCTCGGGCGCCCGTGAACAGGCCGGATGGTGGGGCAAGGGTCGCGCCGCGACCTGGAGCGACGCCATCGAGGCGGTCCGTCGGGTGGCCACGGCCGTGGGAGTGCAGCTCGACGTACGCCCTACTGCCTACGCCCCCTGGCACCCAGGGAGGTGTGCCGAGCTGGTGCTCGACGACGTGGTCATCGGGCATGCCGGCGAGCTGCACCCGAACGTCTGCAAGGCGTACGGCGTGCCACCGCGCACGGCCATCGCCGAGGTCGACCTCGACGCGATCTTCGCGCGGGCCGTGCGGATCACCCCGGCGCCGGTGTTCTCGACCTACCCGGTCGCGAAGGAGGACGTCGCCCTGGTGGTCGACGCAGACGTTTCGGCCGCCGCGGTGGCGGGGACGTTGCGTGAGGGAGCTGGCGAGCTCCTCGAGTCGGTTCGCCTGTTCGACGTCTACACCGGCGAGCAGATCGGGGAAGGCAAGAAGTCGCTCGCCTACGCGCTTCGGTTCCGGGCCGCTGACCGGACGCTGACCGAGGCGGAGACCGCCGTCGCCCGCGACGCCGCGATCGCCCTGGCCGTCGAGCGACACGGAGCTGTCCACCGAGCCTGACCCCATTGCGCATGAGTATGCACTCGCGTGTATGCTCATGCACATGTCATCAGGGTCGAAGGTCAGGATTGCCGTCGCGGGTGCGAGCGGGTACGCCGGCGGTGAGGTGCTACGCCTGCTGCTCGCACACCCGCAGGTCGAGATAGGCGCACTCACCGGTGGCTCCAACGCCGGTGAGTCGATGGCCAAGCTGCAGCCGCACCTGGTGCC
The DNA here is from genome assembly GCA_041606495.1 of Nocardioidaceae bacterium. Taxonomy (GTDB): domain Bacteria; phylum Actinomycetota; class Actinomycetes; order Propionibacteriales; family Nocardioidaceae; genus Nocardioides_C. Next base: position 6,435 of record JBFIWG010000061.1, on the reverse strand, counting down.
GCTGGCCGACCGCGTGCTGCAGGAGACCTCGGTCGAGGTGCTCTCCGGCCACGACGTCGTGTTCCTCGGGCTGCCGCACGGCCAGTCAGCCGAGATCGCCCAGGCGCTGCCCGACGAGACGGTGGTCATCGACTGCGGTGCCGACTTCCGCCTGGTGGATGCGGAGGTCTGGGCCAAGTTCTATGGCGGCACACACGCGGGCTCCTGGCCCTACGGCCTCCCCGAGCTCGGGGACCAGCGCGCGCAGCTGCAGGGCGCGACCCGGATCGCCGTGCCCGGCTGCTACCCGACCGTCTCCAGCCTGACCCTCGCGCCGGCGGTGGCCGCCGGGATCGTGGACCCCCACGACATCGTCGTGGTGGCCGCGTCCGGGACCTCTGGAGCCGGCAAGGCACCCAAGCCCAACCTGCTCGGTTCCGAGGTGATGGGGTCCGCCAGCGCGTACGGCGTCGGCGGCGTCCACCGGCACACCCCCGAGATCGTGCAGAACCTCGGTCGCCTCACCGACAAGGACGTCCGCGTGTCGTTCACGCCGCTGCTGGTGCCGATGCCGCGAGGCATCCTGGCCACCTGCTCGGCCCCCGTGGTCGACGGCATCACCGCCACTGACGCCTACGCCGTCTACGAGAAGGCGTTCGGCGCGGAGCCGTTCGTGCACCTGCTCCCGGAGGGACAGTGGCCCCAGACCAAGTCCGTGGTGGGCTCCAACGCCGTGCACGTCCAGGTGACGATCGACGAGGCTGCCGGACGCCTGGTCGCCGTCGGCGCCGTCGACAACCTGGCCAAGGGCACCGGCGGCGCGGCGGTGCAGTGCATGAACCTCGCGCTCGGCTTTCCCGAGACCGCGGGCCTCTCCACGGTGGGTCTGGCGCCGTGACCGCCGCGCACACGCTCACCCGGCACGCCGACAAGCTCGCCGTGGTGCGCCTCGGGCCGGGCACTGACGTCCCGTCCTGGGCGACAGCGTCGACGCTGTTCTCGGTCACCGCGACCGCGACCGAGACGTCGTTGGTCTGCCACGCATCCACGGTCCCGGCCAAGGCGAAGTCTCAGGGCCCGTTCGTCGCCTACGAGGTCGCCGGACCGCTCGACTTCGCAGAAGCCGGCATCCTGAGCTCCTTGCTCGCGCCGCTGGCCGACGACGACATCAGCGTCTTCACCCTGTCGACCTACGACACGGACTGGATCCTCGTCCGCGCCGACGCGGCAGACCGCGCCGACGAGTCCTGGAGCCGTGCCGGACACACCGTGCAACCCGCAGCCACGAAGGAGGACGCATGAGCGTCACCGCCCCGAAGGGGTTTCGCGCCTCAGGTGTCGCGGCCGGCCTGAAGTCCAACGGCAACAAGGACGTCGCCCTGGTCGTCAACGACGGTCCCGAGCACGCCTCCGCGAGCGTCTTCACCTCCAACCGGTGCAAGGCCAACCCGATCCTGTGGAGCCAGGAGGTCGTCAAGGACGGCATCGTCCGCGCCGTGATCCTCAACTCCGGCGGCGCCAACTGCTACACCGGCGCCGAGGGTTTCCAGACCACCCACACGGTCGCGGAGGAGACGGCGAAGGGGCTGGGCATCGGGGCGGTGGACGTCGTCGTCTGCTCGACCGGGCTGATCGGGCTGATGAACGACCGCGACGACCTCGTCTCCGGTGTGAACAACGCCCTGGCCACCCTGTCCGCGGACGGCGGCGCCGACGCCGCCGAGGCGATCATGACCACCGACTCGGTCAGCAAGCAGGTCGTCGTGGACGGCGGCGGCTGGAAGGTCGGGGGGATGGCCAAGGGCGCCGGCATGCTCGCGCCGCAGCTGGCCACCATGCTCGTCGTACTCACCACCGACGCCGTGATCAGCGCCGACGACGCCGACAAGGCACTGCGTGCCGCCACCCGGGTCAGCTTCGACCGCCTCGACTCCGACGGCTGCATGTCCACCAACGACACCGTCACCCTCCTGGCCAGCGGCGCATCCGGGATCACCCCGACCCTCGAGGACTTCACCGCAGCGCTGTCCGGCGCTTGCACCGACCTCGCCATGCAGCTGCTCGCCGACGCTGAGGGCGCGGACCACGAGATCGCGATCACGGTGCTCAACGCCGAGAGCGAGGACGATGCGGTCGAGGTGGGGCGGTCCGTGGCCCGCAGCAACCTGTTCAAGGCCGCGGTCTTCGGCAAGGATCCGAACTGGGGTCGGGTGCTGGCGTCCATCGGGACCACCAAGGCCGCCTTCGACCCCGCCGACCTCGACGTCGCAATGAACGGTGTCTGGGTCTGCCGGAAGTCCGAGCCGGCCGAGTCGCCCGAGCTGGTCGACCTGGAGAGCCGTGAGGTCACGGTGACGATCGACCTCAAGGCCGGCTCCGAGCGGGCCACCGTCTGGACCAACGACCTGACGCACGCCTACGTGCACGAGAACTCCGCCTACTCGAGCTGAGGACCATGACCACCCAGGACGAGACCCCGCTGACCAGCGAGACGCACGACGCGTGGCAGGAGGCCACCGAGACGGCGGCCACCCTCGCCGGCGCGCTGCCGTGGCTGATGAAGTACCACGGCAAGACGATCGTGGTGAAGTACGGCGGCAACGCCATGACCGACGACGCGTTGAAGCGCGCCTTCGCCGAGGACATCGTCTTCCTCCGGTACGCCGGGTTCCGGCCCGTCGTGGTGCACGGCGGAGGGCCCCAGATCAGCAAGATGCTCGACCGCCTCGACATCCAGTCGGAGTTCCGCGGCGGCCTGCGCGTCACCACGCCCGAAGCGATGGACGTGGTGCGGATGGTGCTGGTCGGTCAGGTGCAGCGCGAGCTCGTCGGCCTGCTCAACCAGCACGGCCCGCAGGCGGTCGGCCTGTCCGGAGAGGACGCCGGCCTGTTCACTGCCAAGCCGACCAACGCCATCGTCGACGGCGAGGAGGTCGACCTCGGTCTCGTCGGGGAGGTCGAGCGGGTGCGCCCCGAAGCGGTCCAGGACCTCGTGGACGCCGGTCGGATCCCGGTCATCTCCTCGGTCGCTCCCGACGTGCACGGGCGCGTCCACAACGTCAACGCCGACACCGCGGCCGCCGCGCTGGCCGTCGCGCTGGGCGCGGAGAAGCTCTTGGTTCTGACCGACGTCGAGGGTCTCTACCGCGACTGGCCGGACAGCAGCGACGTGATCGGCGAGATCAGCCCGGAGTCGCTCGCCGAGCTGATGCCGACCCTGGCCAGCGGGATGGTGCCGAAGATGCAGGCCTGCCTCAACGCCGTGACCAACGGCGTTCCGCGAGCGACCGTGGTCGACGGCAGGGAGCCGCACGCGGTGCTGCTGGAGATCTTCACCGACGAAGGTGTCGGCACCCAGGTGCTGCCCGGCGTCGAGACCCGCATCCGGACCGCACTGAGAAGGGACAAGTGAGCGCCTGATGAGCGAGAACGTCCAGGAGCGCTACGCCAGCTCCCTCATGAACACCTTTGGAAGGCCCAAGCTCGTCCTGACCAAGGGCGAGGGTCCCTACGTGTGGGACGCCGAGGGCAACCGGTACCTCGACCTGCTCGGCGGCATCGCGGTGAACGCGCTCGGCCACGCCCACCCGGCCCTCGTCTCCGCGGTGACTGAGCAGCTGTCCACTCTCGGGCACGTCTCCAACTTCTTCGCCACCGAGCCGCAGGTGAGCCTCGCCGAGAAGCTGCTCGAGCTGCTCGGGGTCGACGGCAAGGTGTTCTTCGCGAACTCCGGAGCCGAGGCCAACGAGGCCGCCTTCAAGCTCACCCGGCGCACCGGACGCACCCACGTCGTGTCGACCGAAGGGAGCTTCCACGGACGCACGATGGGCTCCCTCGCCCTGACCTCGAAGGCGCCCTACCGCGAGCCGTTCGAGCCGCTCCCCGGTGGCGTCACCTTCGTCCCCTACGGCGACGCCGATGCGCTCGCCGCAGCGGTGACCGACAAGACGGCGGCCGTCGTGCTCGAGCCGATCCAGGGCGAGGCCGGGGTGGTCATCCCGCCGGAGGGCTACCTCGCCGCCGCCCGCGAGATCACCTCCCGGCATGGGACGCTCCTGTGGTTCGACGAGGTGCAGACCGGGATGGGCCGCACCGGAAGCTGGTTCGCCCACGACGGCAGCGGAGTCACCCCCGACATCGTCACCCTGGCGAAGGGCCTGGCCGGCGGGATCCCGATCGGGGCGTGCGTCGCCGTCGGAGAGCACGGCACCCTGCTGCAACCCGGCAACCACGGCACCACCTTCGGAGGAAACCCGGTGGCCGCCGCGGCTGCGCTCGCCGTGATCGACACCATCGGCAAGGACGACCTGCTGGCGAACGCCAACGCGGTCGGCGAGCTCCTCCGCGAGGGGCTGGTCGACGGACGCGTGACGGAGATCCGGGGCAGGGGGCTCCTGATCGGGCTCGACCTCCGCGAGCCCGTGGCGTCCAAGGCAGTCGCCGTCGCCCTCGAGCGTGGCTTCATCATCAACGACTGTGCCCCGGACCGGATCCGGCTGGCCCCGCCGCTGGTGCTCACCCAGCAGCAGGCGCAGGAGTTCCTGGCCGCGTGGCCCGGGATCCTCGACGCCGCCTACGCGCCGGAAGGACAACCATGACCCGCCACTTCCTGCGTGACGACGACCTGAGCCCCTCCGAGCAGGCGGAGGTCCTGGCACTGGCCAAGAAGCTCAAGGCCGACCGGTTCAGCGAGCGGCCACTCGAGGGCCCGCGCACGGTGGCCGTCCTCTTCGACAAGCCCACCTTGCGCACGCAGGTCTCCTTCACCGTGGGGATCGCCGAGCTCGGCGGCTTCCCGATGGTTGTGGACGCCCGGCTCGCCCAGGTGGGGGAGCGGGAGTCGATCGCGGACACCGCCCGCGTCCTCGGGCCCCAGGTCGAGGCCGTCGTCTGGCGGACCTTCGACCAGTCCCGGCTCGAAGAGATGGCTACCCACGCGGGCGTCCCGGTGGTCAACGCGCTGACCGACCAGTTCCACCCGTGCCAGGTGCTCGCCGACCTGCAGACCATCGAGGAGCACCTCGGACTCCTGGCCGGGGTGAGCCTGACCTTCCTGGGCGACACGGTCTCGAACATGGGGCACTCCTACCTGCTCGGTGGGGCGACCGCGGGCCTGCACGTGACGGTGAGCGGTCCTCCCGGCTTCGAGCCCGACGCGTCGGTGCTGGCCAGGGCCCAGGAGATCGCCCGCTCGACAGGCGGCTCAGCGACGTACGTCGCAGACCCGCGCAGGGCCGTCGCCAACGCCGACGTCGTCGCGACGGACACGTGGGTGTCGATGGGGAAGGAGTCCGAGGCGCTGCAGCGTGCCGACGCCTTCGCGCCGTACTCCCTGACGGCCGACCTGCTCGCGGCCGCGGCGCCGGACGCGATCGTGCTGCACTGTCTTCCCGCCTACCGGGGCAAGGAGATCGCAGCCGAGGTGATCGACGGCCCGCAGAGCGTCGTCTGGGACGAGGCCGAGAACCGGCTCCATGCGCAGAAGGCCCTGCTCACCTGGCTTCTGCGGACCGGAGGAACGCCATGACGAACGGCACCCACATCCCGATGACCAAGGGGGCCCGCCAGCAACGGATCGTCGACCTGCTCAACAGGCACGAGGTCCGGTCTCAGAGCGAGCTCGCGGAGCTGCTGGGCGAGGCCGGCGTCTCGGTCACCCAGGCAACGCTTTCGCGTGACCTGGTCGAGCTGGACGCGGTCAAGGTGCGCACGCCCAGCGGCGCGCTGATCTACGCGGTCCCGGCCGAGGGTGGGGACCGGACGCCCCGACCGGCCGCGGAGAGCTCCGCGGCTGAGGCCCGGCTGGCGCGGCTCCTGGCCGAGCTGCTCGTCTCGGCGGACGCCTCGGCCAACATGGCCCTGTTGCGAACGCCGCCAGGGGCTGCTCAGTTCCTGGCATCCGCGTTCGACCGTGCGGAGATCGCCAGCATCCTCGGCACGATCGCCGGCGACGACACCGTCCTGGTGATCAGCCGTGCACCCGACGGCGGGGCCGAGCTGGCGGAACGGCTCCTGGCACTGGCGAACGGAACTGCCGGGCCGGCTGCCGGCACGAGCGACGGCCCCACCCCCTGAACGCTCCACCCTGATCGACCAGACTCGAAGGAAGACATCACTGTGAGCAAGGTCCTGACCTCCCTCCCCGTCGGCGAGCGCGTCGGCATCGCCTTCTCCGGCGGACTCGACACCTCGGTGGCGGTGGCCTGGATGCGGGCCAAGGGCGCCGTCCCCTGCACCTACACCGCCGACATCGGCCAGTACGACGAGCCGGACATCGCCGGCGTGCCCGGTCGTGCCATGCAGTACGGCGCCGAGCTGGCCCGCTCCGTCGACTGCCGCGCGATGCTCGTGGAGGAGGGCCTGGCCGCGCTCGCGTGCGGCGCGTTCCACCTGCGCTCGGGTGGGCGCGCGTACTTCAACACCACCCCGATCGGCCGTGCGGTCACCGGCACCATG
>JBFIWG010000060.1:0-12966 GCA_041606495.1 Nocardioidaceae bacterium | reverse complement strand
GACGACGTAACGGCCCTTGGGGCCGAGCGTCACCTTGACTGCGTTGGCGAGGGCGTCGACACCACGCTCGAGCGAGCGGCGTGCGTTCTCGTCGAACTCAAGAATCTTCGGCATCGTATGAACTGCTTCCTTTGGGAACGGCTGGTGAACGACACAGCCCCAGGGGCCCGAACGAGGTCAGGCCGCCCGGGGCGGTGTCGCAAAGAAGGATTACTGCGGCTGACTTCAGCCGACGACCGCGAGGACGTCGCGCGCGGAGAGGATGAGGTACTCCTCGCCGGCGTACTTGACCTCGGTGCCGCCGTACTTGCTGTAGATGACCTTGTCACCGACGTTGACGTCCAGCGGAACGCGGTTGCCGTTGTCGTCGACACGACCCGGGCCGATCGCCAGGACCTCGCCCTCCTGGGGCTTCTCCTTGGCGGTGTCCGGGATGACCAGGCCGGAAGCCGTGGTCTGCTCTGCGTCGAGCGGCTTGACGACGATGCGGTCCTCGAGCGGCTTGATGTTGACCGACACGATGTCGACCTCCACTTTCTCGTATTCGAGAGAATTCACATGGCTGATTCGATGCTTGGTGCTTGCCCGGCGCACGCCGTCGCGGGGGTCGTGCTCCTGCAAGCGCTGGCACCCTCGAGGTGAGAGTGCTAACCCAGAATGTATTCCTGACTTAGCACTCGGTCAAGTCGAGTGCCAGCCGTCTCGGGGACGGTTCCTGACCCTCGCAGGCGCCCTCACGATCCCGGGGTGCTGCTGAGAGGATGCAGCCGTGGATCTCGACGCGTTCCGGTGGCTGCTCACCCCCGAAGGCCAGCGGCTGCTCGCCCGCGCCGGTGAGGAGTATGACGACCCCGGCACCGACACGCTCAAGGCACTCCAGGCCGTGCGCAGGGAGGCCTCCCCCGAGCACGCCGCGGCGGCCATGACGCAGGTTGAGCTGCGCCACCGGGGCCGGGCGAAGTTCGGTGACCTCGCCGCGGCGATGTACTTCACCCCTGACGGGCTCGAGCAGTCCACCCGGCTGCGGGTCGCCGAGCACCGGGCCGCCCGGCTGGCCGCTGCGGCACCGAGCTCTGTGCTCGACATGGGCTGCGGCATCGGAGGTGACCTCGTGGCCTTCGCCCGTACCGGGATCACCACCGCCGGGGTCGACCAGGACCCGCTCCGGGTCGAGGTGGCCCGCGCCAACCTGGCCGCACTCGGCCTCGGCGGTGCGGTACAGGTCGCCGACGGCACCACTTTCGACCTGTCTGGCTTCGGCGTGGTCTTCGCCGACCCGGCCAGGCGCAACGCCCGCGGCCGGGTCTTCGACATCGACAGCTACTCCCCGCCGTGGAGCTTCGTGGAGACGCTGCTGCAGCGACCCGCATGCGTGAAGGTTGCGCCCGGAATCCCGCACGACGTCATTCCGGACGGCGTCGAGGCAGAGTGGATCAGCGACGAGGGCGAGGTGAAGGAGGCGGCCCTGTGGTCGTCGTACCTCTCCACCACGCGTCGCCGCGCGACCGTCATCCGGGCCAGTGGGCTCGCCACGCTCACTGCCGACGACGACCCGGGCGACCGGAGCGTGCGTGGCGTGGGTCCCTACCTCTACGAGCCGGACGGTGCCGTGATCCGGGCCGGACTCGTCACCGCAGTGGCGGCTGGGGTGGACGGCGGACTGCTCGACGAGCACATCGCCTACGTCACCGGGGACCAGCCGTTCGCGACGCCCTTCGCGCGGGCGTACCGCGTGATCGAGACGCTGCCTTATCGGGAGAAGGCGCTGCGGTCCGCTCTCCGGGAGCGCGACATCGGGGTGCTCACGATCAAGAAGCGGGGGGTCGACGTGGTCCCCGAGGAGCTCCGCAAGCGGCTGGCGCTGAAGGGGGACGGCGAGGCCACTGTCGTGATCACCAGGGTGGCCGGCAAGGGCACCGCCCTGCTCGTCCAGCCGGTCTAGGCGTCAGCAGCCGGTCCGCGGGACGCCGGCGACCTTGACCGGGAGCCGACCGGGTGCCTTGGCCCTGCCGAGCAGGACCCTCACGAGCGCCTGCATGGCGCCGGGCGTCTCGCCGTACATCGCGATCCTCGCGGTCCGGCCGCGGCTCGACCCCAGGACGTACGGGGTGTCGGTGCTGACGACGACGTCTGCGCGGCGCGGCCGGTCGCCGTGGCCGAGCAGGGCCACGGTCGTTCCCGCGCCGACCCCCAGCCCCGCCCTGCGGGCAGCGCTCTTGAAGCGCGACACCAGCGCGGCATCGCCGACGGGACGGACAGAGGCGGCGACCAGCCGTCCTCGGCATGGACCGCTCACCACGGTGGCGCCGGCAGCCGACAGCCGTCGCGAGATGCGGCCGCTGGTGCCCGGCTCGCGGGTGACGGCAGCGTCGGTGCTCCGCTGGTGGAGCAGCACCGCGATCTGGCGGGCGGCCGCCTGCTCCAGGCGGGCCCGCGTCAGGCGTTCGGCCCTGACGGCACGGACGATCCCGTCGCGTGCCGCGCGCGGATTCGGCGGCATGAGCAGGACGTCGGCACCCGCACGGAGCGCCCGGACCGCCGACCCCCCGCTGGAGTAGCGGTCGGTGACTGCGCGCATGTTCAGGGCGTCCGTGATGACCAGGCCGCGGAAGCCGAGCTCGTTGCGCAGCAGACCGGTCACCACGGCACGAGAGAGCGAGCTGGGGGTGCCCGGGTCGACGGAGCGTACGTCGATGTGCGCCACCATCACCGAGGAGACACCGGCCTCGACCGCCGAGCGGAACGGGACCAGGTCGTTGTGGCGCAACGTCCGGAGGGACGCCCGCTGCACCGGAAGCTCGAGATGGCTGTCCGCAGGGACCGACCCATGGCCCGGGAAGTGCTTGACCACCGGCAGGATCCCGGCAGTGTCGTAGCCTCGCACCGCGGCGTTGACGTGGTTGGACACGCGTCGCGGTGAGCTGCCGGCAGAGCGCGACCCGATGGTCGGGTCGTCCGGCCCTGAGGTCACGTCGGCGTCGGGGGCGAACACGACGGTGAAGCCGAGGTTCGCGAGCTCGGCGCCGCTGGCCGCAGCGGCGCGGCCGGTGAGCTTTCGGTCGCGGGCGGCGCCGACGGTCATGAAGGTCGGGAACCTCGTCGTGCCGTGCTGCACCCGTTCGACCAGTCCGCCCTCCTGGTCGACGCCGATGAAGGCAGGCCAGCGGCGACCGGCGTCGGCGACGGCACGGCGCAGGGTCCGGTTGCTGCGACGGAGCTGGTCGGGCCCGGTGATGTTGCCCGCCATCACGATCACGCCGCCGAGGTGGAGGCCGTTGACCAGCGCGGAGGGGGCGGCGGTGCCGTCGTACCCGGCCACGATCACCTGGCCGGCGAGCCGCTCCAGGCTCATCCGTGAGGCGATCTTCTGGGCCCGGGCGATCTCCCTGGACGAGGGACCCCAGCCCGCGCGGATCGACGGACGAGCGGTCGAGCCGCGGGAGGCCGGCTGCTGCGTCGCCCGTGACGTGTCACCCGTTGCGGGGGCGCTCTTCACCTCGTCGACCGTCGAGCAGCCGCTGAGCAGCAGGATGCACGCCGCGGAAGCGGAAAGCGCGGCCCTCATCCTTGTCCTCAGCACCGGGACAGTGTGCCAGCGAACCTCCCCCGGAACCGAACCGTCGGCGCGGTCCCGCGAGGAGGCTCACAGGGCCACGATCACGGCGGACTCCGGCGGCACCTCGACGACACCGTCGCGGACCGCGACGTCGGCCTCCCAGGAGAGCAGCACCTCTCCCGCGACCTCGAACCGACGTGGCTCCGTCGACAGGTTCACGACCACCTCGTGGTCGCCGCGCTGCACGTGCAGGGTGCCGCGTTCGCGGTCGTGCTCGGCACGGACCAGGTCGAGCCGGCCGTCCCGCAGGTCAGGACGCTCACGGCGAAGACGGATCAGGTCGCGGTACCACCGCAACAGCCGGGCGTGCGGGTCGTGCGCGGTCTCGTCCCAGGCGAGCACCGAGCGCTCGCGGGTCTTCGGGTCCTGCGGGTCGGGCACGTCCTCGAGGTTCCAGCCGTGCGACCCGAACTCCGCGCGACGGCCCTCCCGCACCGCGTCGCCGAGCGCCGGGTCGGTGTGGTCGGTGAAGAACTGCCACGGGGTGGTCGCACCCCACTCCTCCCCCATGAACAGCATCGGCGTCCACGGCGAGGTGAGCAGCATGGCAGCCCCGCAGGCAAGAAGGCCGGGCGACAGAGTCTCCGAGAGCCGGTCGCCGATCGCCCGGTTGCCCACCTGGTCGTGGGTCTGAAGCGACGCGACGAAGCGCCAGCCCGGAACCGTCGCGGCGTCGACCGGCCGACCGTGCACCCTGCCCCGGAACGAGGACCGGGTCCCGTCGTGGAAGAACGGGCTCCGCATCACCTTCGACAGGGCGCCGTCCGCGTCGAAGTCGGCGTAGTAGCCCTGCGTCTCACCGGTGAGGGCGACGTGCAGCGCGTGGTGCACGTCGTCGGCCCACTGGGCGTGAACGCCGAGCCCACCGACGGCGTTGCCGCGCCCGCGGGGCGTGACGGTCCCGGGGTCATTGCGGTCGGTCTCCGCGATCAGCCACAGCTTGCGGCCCAGCTGCTCGGCCAGCGCGTCGACCTCGCGCGACATCTCCTCGAGGATGTGCAGCGCACGGTGGTCGTGCAGCTCGTGCACGGCGTCGAGCCGGAGCGCGTCCACGTGGAAGTCGCGCAGCCACTGGGTCGCGTTGTCGAGCACCCAGCGTCGCACCGGGTCGCTGTCGGGGGCGTCGAGGTTGACCGCGGCGCCCCAGGGGGTCTGGTGGGCGTCGGTGAGGTAGGGACCGAACTCGCCGAGGTAGTTGCCGTCCGGACCGAGATGGTTGTACACGACGTCCAGGCAGACGCCGAGCCCTCGCCGGTGCGCGGCGTCGACGAAGCGTTGGAGCGCGGCGGGGCCGCCGTACGGCTCGTGCACCGCGAACGGCGCCACCCCGTCGTACCCCCAGCCGTGCCGGCCGGGGAAGGGTGAGAGCGGCAGCAGCTCGACCAGGGTGACGCCCAGGTCTGCCAGATGGTCGAGCTGCTCGATCGCGGAGTCGAGAGTGCCGTCGTCGGTGAACGTGCCGACGTGGAGCTCGTAGATGACCGCCCCGTCGAGGTCGGTGCCGCGCCAGTCCCCGTCGGACCAGGCGAACTCGTGGGGGTCGAACAGCTGCGACCAGCCGTGCGGTCCGTGGGGCAGCCGCAGCCCCTGCGGGTCCGGCCGCGGGTCGCCACCGTCGAGCGAGAAGGCGTACGTCGTCTCGGGTGCAGCGTCCACGGACACGTGCCACCAGCCCTGCTCACCAGGGCCCATCCGGTGCGAGGAGTCGGGCAGAACCAGCTCGACCTCGTCGGCGTACGGTGCCCAGAGGGAGAACTCGCGCACGTCAGCCACCCACCCGGCGGAGCAGCGAGACGGGGAGACTCTCCAGGAGCTGGGCAAGCCTGACCTCGCCACCTCCGACCATCGTCGAGGTGAGCTCGTTGCGCCACGTCCCCGACGGCAGGGTCACCGTGTGGTCCTGCCAGCCACCGGTGTGGGCGAGCCGGTGCGCGGCCCTTGTCACCACACAGGCGACGTCGCCGCCTCGCACGAAACCGATCGCGTGCTCGGTGGAGGAGGACAGCGGCTCGTAGCTGCCCTTGGCGCCGAAGCTCTCCGACATCTCCTGGCGCAGCCGGAGCGCGCGGGTGGTGACCAGCAGCTTCTCCTCGTCGAGGTCGGCGGGCTGCCGCTCGGCGAGGTCGGTCAGCAGGGAGGCCCTCCAGGCGTAGTCGACGGGCCTCCGGTTGTCGGGGTCGACCAGCGAGAGGTCGACGACCTCGCAGCCCTGGTAGGTGTCGGGCACTCCGGGCAGCACGAGCTGCAACAGCTTCTGGCTGAGCACCGTCGCCCGGATCGGCCGGCGGTTGTCGGCGATCGCCGCGTCGATGACGGCCTTCAGGGGGCCCGGCGCGGTCGCCCGGTCCGCGAGGTCGAGCACCCTGGCTTCGTAGGCCTCGTCGACCTCGGTCCAGGTGGTGTGCTGCTTGGCCTCCCGCATCGCCTTGGTGAGGTAGCCGTGCAGCCGCTCGGCGTCGACGGGACCGACTCCGACCAGCGTCTGCCACAGCAGGTGCGCGGTGGGACGGTCCACGTCGGCGGCGTCCGCGGCCTCGGCGAACACCTGCGAGCAGCGTGCCCACGTCTCGGTGTCACCGGCCACGGCGATCAGCCGCGCCCGCACGTCCTCGCTCCGCTTGGTGTCGTGGGTGGACAGGGTGGTCATCCCCATCGGCCAGTTCGCCTGCTGCGCCTCGGCCCAGGCGTGCATGGCCTCCGGCCCCGCCGACTCGAGCATGCCCGGGTTGCCGCCGACCTCGTTCAGGGCAACGAGCCGGTGCCACCGGTAGAAGGTGGTGTCCTCGATGCCCTTGGCCATCACCGGCCCCCAGGTCTGCTGGAGGCGTACGGCGAAGTCGACCTCGGCGAGGTTTTCGGAGTCGTCGGCATGCTCGGTCTTCGCCAGGGCGACGAGCTGCTCGAGCTCGGGCCGCAGGTCCTCTCTCGCCGAGACGGCCTCGGCGAACGCGTCGTCGAGCCGCTTGCGCGCGAGCGGCGTGAGCCGGTGCTCGGGGTGCACGTAGGCGCGGTAGACCTCACCGGCGACGAGCAGCTCCACGACCGCGGCCTGCACCCGGTCCGGGTCCAGATCCGGGAGGGCCTCCCGGGCGCGCCGGGTCAGCCGTTGCACCTCGGGCCCGAGCAGCCGGTCCACGACCGTCCGCTTGGCTCGGACCACCGACTGCTCGATCTCGTACATCCCGCCGGTCGCGTCCCAGGTGCTGTTCAGCACGTCGAGCGCGGCCGGGTCGACCAGCGCCGCCGAGACGACCCGCATGGCGTCGTACCCCGTGGTGCCCTCACAGTCCCAGCTGGCGGGCAGACGCTCCTCGCCCTCCAGGATCTTCTCGACCCAGATCCCGGTGCCCGGACGGGTCGCCTGCCGCAGCTGCTTGAGGTAGCCCTCGGGATCGGCGAGGCCGTCGGGGTGGTCGATCCGGAAACCCTCGATGACGCCCTGGTGGTTGAGGTCCAGCAGCAGTCGGTGCGTCGCCTCGAACACGTCGGGGAGCTCGACGCGCACGGCGATCAGCTCGTCGACATCGAAGAAGCGCCGGTAGTTGAGCATGGCCTCGGTGTCGCGCCAGCGGGCCAGCGTGTAGTGCTGCCGCGCCAGGACCTCGGCAACGTCGTCACCCTCGGTGCCCAGGGCGATCGGGAACACATGGTCGTAGTAGCGCAGCACCGGCTCCCCGTCGTGCTCGCCGATCGTGATCTCGCCGGCCGCGAGCGCCTCCTGCAGGGTCCCGCCGAGGATCGGTAGGCCGATACGACCGCCTCCCGCCTTCCAGTCGATGTCGAACCAGTGCGCGGTCGGGGCGTCACGACCCTCCCGTAGCACGTGCCACACCGGCGCGTTCATGTGCTGCGGCGCCACCAGCGCCATGTGGTTGGGCACCACGTCGACGATCAGGCCGAGGCCGTGCTGGCGGGCCTCGTCGGCCAGGGCCAGCAGCCCCTCCTGACCGCCCAGGTCATCGCTGATCCTGGTGTGGTCGACCACGTCGTAGCCGTGCGCGGAGCCGGGCACCGCCTGGAGGATCGGGGAGAGGTAGAGGTGGGTGACGCCGAGCGAGGCCAGGTAGGACACCTGTGCCTCGGCGTCGGCGAAGGTGAACTCGGAGTTCAGCTGGAGTCGATATGTCGCGATCACGGAGAGTCAGTGCCCCTTGTTGAACTGATCAAGCTCATGGAAGAGGCCAGTCTTGCAGGCGGTTCGCAGGGTTGACGATTCGCCGATGGGTACCGTGGCCGCATGACCACCATCAAGCGCACCGTGACCGTGGCGAAGCCGGTCAGCACCGTCTTCGACTACCTGAGCGACTTCACCACCTCGACGCAGTGGGACCCGGGTTCTGTGGAGACTGTGCGGGTCTCCGGAGACGGCGGCGTCGGAACGGAGTACCGCAACACCTCGAAGTTCGCCGGCCGCGAGACCCAGCTGACGTACGTCGTCAAGGAGCTCGTGCCGAACCAGAAGTTCGCGCTGCGCGGCGAGAACAAGACCGTGGTCGCCAACGACACGATGACTTTCCGGGACACCGGTTCCGGAACCGAGGTGACCTACGTCGCCGACTTCGACTTCAAGGGCATCACGAAGTACGTCGCTCCCCTGCTCGCCCCCGCGTTCAAGAAGCTCGGCGACGAGGCCGAGAAGGGGATGCGGGACGCCCTCGAACGGCTCTGATCCCAGCCGGCAGCCCAGCCGGCAGCCCGGCCGGATCAGCCCAGGGCGGACTTCTCGGCAGCGATCGTGGTGTCGGCGCCGTGGCCGGTGTGCACCACGGTCCCGCCCGGCAGGTCGAAGAGCCGGTCCTTGATCGAGTCCACGATCGTGTCGTAGTCGCTGAACGAGCGACCGGTGGCGCCGGGCCCACCCTGGAACAGGGTGTCGCCGGTGAACAGTGCTCCGAGCTCCTCGGCGTAGAAGCAGACCGCGCCGGGTGCGTGGCCGGGTGTGTGGATCACCCGCAGCGTCGTACCCGCGACCTCGATCACCTGGCCGTCGGAGAGGTCGACGTCCCAGAGCTCGTCACCATGGGTCAGCTCCCAGACCGGTTTGTCGTCGGGGTGGAGCATGATCGGCGCGCCGGTCGCCGCCCGTAACGCTGGTGCGACCCGGACGTGGTCGTCGTGGGCGTGGGTGCACAGGATCGCCTTCACCCTGCGTCCGCCGACCACGTCGAGGATCGTGTCCACGTCGTGCGGGGCGTCGAGAATCACGCACTCCGTGTCGTCGCCGACCACCCAGACGTTGTTGTCGACGTCGAAGGTCTGCCCGTCCAGGCTGAACGTGCCCGACGTAGTGGTGTGGTCGACCCGGACCCCGTCCGTGGCGCTCACAGGATCACCACCGAACGCAGCACGTCACCATGGTGCATCCGCTCGAAGGCCGCCTCGACGTCGTCGAGCGCGATCTTCTCTGTGACGAACGCATCCAGGTCCAGCCGACCCTGCTGGTAGAGGTCCACCAGCATCGGGAAGTCCCGGCTGGGCAGGCAGTCGCCGTACCAGCTCGACTTCAACGACCCGCCGCGGCCGAAGACGTCGATCAGCGGCAGGTCAGGGACCTTCATGTCCGGGGTCGGCACGCCGACGAGTACGACCGTGCCGGCCAGGTCGCGCGCGTAGAAGGCCTGCTTCCACGTCTCGGGTCGGCCGACTGCGTCGATCACCACATCCGCACCGAAGCCGTCGGTCAGCTCCTGGATCGCCTCGACCGGGTCGGTCTCCTTGCTGTTCACGGTGTGGGTGGCACCCAGGCTCCGCGCCCACTCCAGCTTTCGGTCGTCGATGTCGACGGCGATGATCCGGCTCGCGCCGGCCAGCTGGGAACCGGCCACGGCCGCCGCGCCGACACCACCGCAGCCGATCACGGCGACGGACTTGCCGCGGCCGACGTTGCCGGTGTTGATGGCGGCCCCGAGGCCGGCCATCACCCCGCAGCCGAGCAGCCCCACCGCGGCCGGGGACGCCGAGGGGTCCACCTTTGTGCACTGGCCGGCGTGCACCAGCGTCTTCTCGGCGAACGCACCGATGCCGAGCGCCGGGGAGAGCTCGGTGCCGTCCTCGAGGGTCATCTTCTGGGTGGCGTTGAAGGTGCTGAAGCAGTACCAGGGCTCGCCGCGGTCGCAGGCCCGGCAGTTGCCGCACACCGCGCGCCAGTTCAGGATCACGAAGTCGCCGGCAGCGACCGAGTCGACGCCCTCGCCGACCGCCTCGACGACTCCGGCGGCCTCGTGGCCGAGCAGGAACGGGAACTCGTCGTTGATGCCGCCCTCGCGGTAGTGCAGGTCGGTGTGGCACACCCCGCACGCCTGGACCTGGACCACGGCCTCACCCGGGCCCGGGTCCGGGACGTTGATCGTCTCGACGCTGACGGGGGCGCCCTTGGACTTGGCGACGACGGCGCGAACCTGCTGCATGTGTCCCTCCCTGGGTCTGTGGTCCTCGCCACCCTACTGAGCGCTTCCAGAGCCCCTGCACCGGCGTGTGCGCGCGGAGATGCAACCTCTTCGGCCCAACCCGCGTCTTGGGGGCACAACTGCGGAAGGATGTGAACCAGGTGCACAGCGCGATCGGAACGGGGGCGGTCAGACCCATGGAGCGAAGGGTGGTCGCCGACCGCGACAGCGAGTTCGAGGCGTACATGCAGGCGCGCCAGCCGAGCCTGCTGCGCACTGCCTACCTGCTGACCGGGGACCAGCACAGCGCCGAGGACCTGGTCCAGACGGCGCTCGCCAAGCTCTACCTGTCCTGGGACAAGGTGCAGCGGCGGGAGCTGATCGACGGCTACGTGCGCCGCATCATGGTGAACGAGCACAACTCCCTGTGGCGCCGGGCCTGGAAGAAGCGCGAGGTCGCCACGGACAGGGTCCCGGACCGGGCCGCAGCGGCCGACCGCGTCGACCATGGCGAGAGCGCCGCGTTGTGGGAGTTCGTCCAGACCCTTCCCCGGAAGCAGCGCGCGGTGATCGTGCTCCGCTACTACGAGGACCTCAGCGAGGCCGAGGTGGCCGACATCCTCGGGATCTCGGTCGGGACCGTGAAGTCCCAGGCCAGCCGGGCGCTTGCCTCGATGCGGTCCCGCGTGCACACCCAGCCCACGCTCGCACAGGACAGGGAGGAGGAGCGATGAACGGCTCGAACGAGAAGGACATGCTGGCCCGGGAGCTGCGGGACCGCGCGGAGCACGTCGGCGGGCACCCGATCACCTTCGACGGCGTCAAGCACGGCGCCCGCAGGATCCAGCGGCGCCGGCGGATCGTCAGCGGGGCCGTGGCCGTAGCCGTGATCGCCGTCGCCGTCCCGGTCGGGCTGCAGGTGACCGACCTGACGCGCAGCACTACCCCGGGCCCCGCGAACCCCTCCCCTTCTGTGACGAGGACCGACGAGCCCACACCGTCCCCGACGCCGGCCGCCCCCGAGGGACCCATCCCGGCGACCGGAGCGACCGCACCACGCGGCGAGGATGCCGGGATCACCTACCTCGCCGGCCCGGTGGTGCACCGTCCGTCCGGGTCGTCCACGGACCTCGGTGGGGTGTACGACGCCATCGCGCCGTACGACAACGGCTGGATCGGCTACCGCTGGGCCACCGGGCTCACCTACAAGCTGGCCGCGGACGGAAAGGTCGAGTGGAGCAACGAGGGAGTCGGGCTAGCGATCAGCAGCGACGGGACCGACCTCAGCTACCCCACCCGCACCAAGGACGGCAGCTTCGCCCTGGCCCTGGACTCGACAGACGGCAGCCGGCAGATGACGCGGCTGACCACCGCCCTGCCCGCCGGGACCGTCCAGCCGGTCGGCTTCACCGCGGACGAGCGAGTGGCCTACACGATCGAGACCGACACCGGGGAGAGCACCGTCTACGTCACCGACTTCTCCGGCCCGCCGGCGCGGCTGGACGGGCTGATCACCGCCCACGGCGCGAACGACGTCACCGGCGTGGTCGCGGGGACGACCTCGGTGGACGACCTGGAACAGAGCTCGTGCTCGGCGGTGATGGAGGTGGCGAACCAGCGATCGCTGTGGGAGACGTGTGACTACACGCTCACGCAGTTCAGCCCCGATGGGCGGTACGTGCTGGGGACCGACGCGTACGGCGACGGCATCGGTGGCCGGACCGCGGCGATCCTGGACGCCTCCGACGGCACGGTCCTGGCCGAGTACACGACCGAGGACCTGGGGTTCACCCACCAGCTGGTCTGGGAGACGGACACGACCGCGCTGCTCAGCACCCACCAGGACGGCACCTGGTACATGCTTCGGCTCGCCCCCGACGGCACCATCGAGCAGGCGCTCGACCCGGTGCGGGCCGACCCGGAGAGCGCGCCCTGGAAGTTCGGCGCCCGTCCCTGACAGAAGACCGGTGACCGCTCAGCCGACCGGCTGGGCGGTCACCGTTGTCACCGGCATCGAGGAGTCGGCGGGCAGGTCGAGGCTGGAGACCGGACGTCCACGGGCCACGAGCTCGGCGCCGAGCGCGGCGACCATCGCGCCGTTGTCGGTGCACAGCCCCGGCCGCGGGACCCGCACCCGGATCCCCTTGGCCGCGGCGCGCTCCTCGGCCAGCAGCCGCAGCCGGGAGTTCGCGGCGACACCTCCGCCGATCAGGATGTCGTCGATCCCGTGTACGACGGCCGCGTCGATCGCCTTCCGCGTCAGCACGTCGCACACCGCCTCCTGGAACGACGCCGCGACGTCGTTGACCGGGACCGGTTCACCGGACCGCTCGCGCGCCTCGACCCAGCGGGCGACGGCGGTCTTCAACCCGGAGAAGGAGAAGTCGAACCGGTGCCGCTCCAGGTCGCGGTTGGAGGTGAGCCCCCGGGGGAAGTCGATCGCCACGGTCGAGCCCTCGCGGGCGGCCTTGTCGATGTAGGGGCCACCGGGGAACGGCAGACCGAGCAGCCGGGCCACCTTGTCGAAGGCCTCCCCCGCCGCGTCGTCGATGGTCGAGCCGAGCGGCTCCACCCCCGTGGTCACGTCCTCGACGCGCAGCAGCGAGGAGTGGCCGCCGCTGACGAGCATCGCCACGCAGGGCTCGGGCAGCGGACCGTGCTCCAGCTGGTCGACCGCCACGTGCGCGGCCAGGTGGTTGACGCCGTAGATCGGCTTGTTCAGGCCGATGGCGAGCGCCTTTGCGGCTGCGACGCCGACCAGCAGGGCGCCTGCGAGGCCGTAGCTGGCAATGCGGCCCACGTTGTAGGCGAGGTGGATCGGCCACTGGCGCCTGCCGCCGGCAGTATTGGCCGTGAGCGCGCCAACGATGCCGCCGCACATGCCGACGCAGTGCGTGCCGCCAAGCAGGCCGACGAGGAAGACAGCGATGTAGCCTGTGTCAGGCATTGCGAGGAGTGAGGAAT